>CAVFUJ010000073.1:0-6223 GCA_963625795.1 Anaerovoracaceae bacterium | reverse complement strand
ATAATGAGCTTGTTACGTGGTTTCCCGCGAATGTAAGCATAAGTGTCTGTGCCGCAGAGAATACCAATCCTACGATAACTCCCGAAAGAACATAATTGATTGATGTTCCTCCCGCTTTGGTGGCGAGAATCATAGTACAGAGGAATGCCAATATCCCTCCCACTGCGGCTGTTACCGCCGTGAGGTAGATTGAATGTGAAGGGAATAATCCGAACAGAGTGAAATCGAATGATATTACGGCAATAGCTGCGGTACCCGCACCCGAGGAAACACCCATGATGTACGGGTCCACCAAAGGATTCCTTATGATTGCCTGATACATCGCACCTGCTATGGATAATCCCACACCGACCGCAATTGCAACCAACGTTCTCGGCAGTCTTGCGCTGTAGACCATTAACTCATTGTAAGTGAGATTGTTTCCGCCTTTCGCTATTGCGGAGAATAAGCATTGGAACATTTCCCCTACGCCCAACGTTGTTGTAGGTCCCACACATAAGGAAACGATTGCCGCGGTAAGCGTCAGAACTATTCCTACGCCCATCACCAGCCACAGACGGTGTCTGCAGAGTGTGTTGTGCGAATAATCTTCACCGAAGAAGAATGTCCTCATCGAATCCGTGATGTGTTTTACGGGATGTTCCCATCTGAATCCGAATCTCATCACTGCGTATGCAATCACGAGAATTACAGCTACAACAGCCAATACAATCAGTAAAACCTGCCAGGGTGCAAGTCCCGGATCGGGTATTACTGCAGGCGTTGCGTCATCAAATCCTCCTCCCACGGAGAATGCGGAACCGTCGTTTCCGAAGAGATATCCGTTGTCTATGACGGTGACACCTGCCATAGAGAACTGAATGTGTTCCTCGGGAACAGAATACTTACCGACAACGTTTCCCTCTAAGTCATACGCATAAACGGGTTCGCCTTTGGTGTAACTTGTTGCTATGAGTGTATCTCCGTTCACCAAAGTAAGATACGAATGGGATGCGGCGATTTTCTTGTTCAGTGTTTCGTAAGTACCGTCGATTCCCATCCTGTAGAGTTTTTTGTCTCCGATGAAATACGCTCCGGTGAAATCTTCATTTTCGACAACAGTGAATTTACTTGCGGAACCGAAGGTTGTTTTGTTGAGAATTACCTCAAAATTTCCCGCTCCGTCGTATTTGTAGAGTTTTACACCGTAGTCGGATGCACTCATTCCGAGACCGTTGTTGTATCCGATGTAAATGTAATACGAACCGTCTTTCTTCAGAATTGCCGGCATACCTGCGGATCCGATTTCCTGTCCGAGATAGGTTGTATGGTAAACATCCTCATCTGCGATCAAAGAACCTGTGTTTTTGTCGATAACGTACAGGTGACCGTCTAACATTCCCGCAAACAGCAAATCATCGTAAACAACGGGTGCGGAGAAGTATCCTTTACCTCCGGACTGATACGACCATATCGGATTCAGATTCAAATCGAAACAGTAAATCATTCCGCTGGAGGACATACAGTAAATCGCACCGGAATCGTAAATCAGGGAAGTGGGTCCGCTTGCGTAGGAACGTCCTTTGACGTTTTCATCCGTAACGGATTTTATTCCTTCGAGATGTTCGGCGGCAACGGCTTCGCCTTTGCTTTCTTTCCAATTGATTTTATAAATATCTCCCGTGGAACTCTGAACATAAACGTAATCTCCGATGAGAACGAAGTTAGATGTTTCGTAATACGCCCTCTTGTAAATGAAATGCCATTTTTCGAGACCCGTTTCGATATCGCTGCATACCAATGCGGCGGTACTGTCTATGTTTTTTTCCTGATATCCGTATTTGACGAAAGCGTATCCTCCCGCCGTGAGAATTGTTGTGTAAACTCCCGAATAACTGTCGTTCCAATCGGTAACCGCCCAGTTTAATGAAGAAGATTCCGAAGAAATGACTGCGGTCTGACTGTTGGAAGCTTTCGCATCGTAACCGATACACGAAACAGACTGATTGTCCGGCGTCTCGGACGGCACCGTGCCGTCGGGATAGAAACCGATTGCCAGACATCCCGAGCTGTATTTTTCGGTAAGATCCGAAATTACGGTCCATTTCTTGGTTGCCGCTTCCCATGTGTAGGGAATCCATTTTGAAATTACGGTAACGGAAGTTGTTCCTGTTTTGTTGAGAGGATCATCTGTAGTTGCGGTTCCGGTACCGACGGTGTTTGCGGTTTTACCGTCTACAGTGATTGTATTTCCGGAAACGGTACATTCGTGTCCGTTAGCTCCCAAAACAGCGATGATAACATCGGCATACGTTCCTTTCGAATCGATCGTATACCACGTTTTCGCTCCGTTGCCCTCATCGAGCATTAATCTGCTGTCCGACGATGCCGCCTCCGTATCCGTAAGCGGAATTACGGTGACAGCCATAATCATCGCCAGCAGCAATGCCGTGAGCATCTTGGTTCTGTTCTTCATTCTATCCCTTTTTCTCAATTGTCGTAACCCAGATCCTTGGTGATCACGGTGTATTGTGAGTAGTCGTCTCCTATGAACTTCGGAACTTCTGTTTCGAAACAGTCCGGATAAATTATCTCTCCGAGAATTTCGCATAACTGTGTGAATCTCGGTGCGGAACGGGAAGCCAAATCAGCTGCTTTACCGGAAACCAGATAGATTTCTTTGTTCGCGTAGGCTTTCGTCAGTTTCCATGTGTCGGGAAGGTTGTTATACATTGTGTCCCACTCTTCCTGAGTGGCATCGTACGATTCCGTTACGATGATGATAATATCCGGATTCTTCTCCGCGATGAGTTCGGTGTTTGCGTGAGTCCATCCGCTCATTGACGAAAATGCGTTGTCTGCGGAGATTGATGTGATGATATCATCGATGAAAGTGTATTTTCCCGCGACGTAAGGGGCTGCATCCGGAGATAACGCAACCATTACGCTCTTCTTCTCTCTGATATCTATTTTCGAGAGAATATTGTCCATTCCGATGGTGTTGTGTGTTATGACGCTTTTTGCCGTTAATTCGTAACCTATCGCAACACCTACGAGGTATGTGTTGTTGTATATCGTCCCGATATCGCTGCCGTCGTAGATTGTTACTGCATTGACGTTTGCGTTTCTTACGGAATCGGCAACCTGTCTCTGATTGTACTGACTTCCGTCGGCGATGACGATGTCGGGATTCTGTTTCATTATGGATTCGAAACTCGGGTCGGTGTATGTTCCGACTTCCGCGATTCTGCCGATTGATTTCAGTTCGGTAATACTGTTAGGATAGTTACTGTAGTAATCGGTACCGACTATGCATGATACTGCGTTGAGCGATCCTATCGTTTCGGTAGCGACGGGAGATAACGTGACGATACGTTCGGCCTGAGAGTAACCGTATACGCAGATGCCTGTTGCATCTACTGCTACGGTGGGAATTTCATCGTTTCCTCTGTACGCCCACACTGTTACGGTGTAATCTTTGGCGTTTATGTCGTAAGTTTCCGATTTCACCCATTGGGTGGTACCTTTTTCGATGTACCACAGATTCCATGAGTTTTTTTCACTGTCTGATACACCGTCGATTTCGGTGACTTTTCCGTCGTCGATTGTATACGTATACTCATTTTCGGTACAGGCTTTCTCCAGAAGAGACAGAGGATTGCTGTCAGTGTTCAGATCATATTCAAACCAGGTGACTTCGTATTTTTCGAAATCGATGAGAATTCCGTCGGCGTGGGATATTGTCGCTTCCGTGGTTGTTAAGGATACGGCTCCCGCGAGTATTATTCCGACCAGAAGCGTAGCTGCCGTGAGGTAAACTTTCGTTTTCTGAACGTTGATTTTTCCCTCTCTGCCGCCGTTCATTGTCTCAAATCCATTGGATGATATAACCAACTTTTGTAATACTGTATTCCGACCCGTTTATTTAACAATAATGCAGGATCGGGGCTGGATGTCACGTCCAAAATTATATACTCGGAGTTTCATGTCTAAATCACAATTTTGGACAATACGTCCAATTGAGGAATCACAATGAACGCGAAAATTTCCAAATTCATGGCCGTCGCAATCACTGCGATGTTCTGCATCACGGCAGTCGCCGTATTCGCCGTCGGCGAAGACAGTTCCGCAGCGGATACAACGCACAAAGTGTACGTTGAGATCATCAACACCGACGGTACGGTTGACGAAACCGGATGGGTCCAATTCACATCCGACGGTACCGCAGCCGGTTTTATAAAAGAGGCTAACAAAGCATTCGCACTCTACGGTTACGACGTTGTATTCAGTGCCGCCGACTCCTACATAGGCATAGCATACGGCACAAGCTACAACAACGCAACCTACTCCATTGTCGACGGAGCATGGACTGCCGTTACGGACACAGTCGCAACATACCCCGCAGCGGCATACCTCGCACTCTGCCTCGACAACGGTTACATTTCAACCGATGTCTACAATGCACTCGAGGATGCAGACAAAGCATCGTGGACATTCGTCAACTACGGCTACGGTTACGATTACATCAAGGTACCCGAGGGAAAAACAAGCGAGTGCCCCAAAGCTCCCGAACAGATTTCAGTGAACTGCTACGTTGAAGTTATCTCCGCAGCAGGCGCAGTCACCGAGACAGCATGGGTCGAGTTCGACACACTGAAGACAGTCAGATCCTTCGTCGCAAACGCAAACGAAGCATTCGAGACAGCAGATCTCGACGTGGAAGCATCCGAAGGCAAATACGGCGTAAGCATTGCATACGACGGTTCCGGAAACTGCAGTACATACTACGGCAAAGACGGCAAGTGGGTTGCAGTCGCAAGCAGCAGTAAGGATTACTTCAACGAATACATCGGACTTGCAGTCGGCAACGGATACATCGGCAAGACAGTCTACGATGCACTCTCCGCAGACGCAAAGAAAGCATGGAACGACACCGGCTACGCCGGAGATTACCAGTACCAGAAGATTGTCGATGCAGAGATGGCTGTCGACAAAACCGCAATCAACTGCTTCGTAGAGAAGGTTGACGAGAAAGGAAAAGTCACCGAATCCAAATGGGTCGAAATCAACGCACAAAAGACAAACCAGTCTTTGATCTACAACGCAAACAAAGCATTCGATGCGGCAGGTCTTGAAGAACTCGAGATGTCCAAATCGAAATACGGCATCGGAGTGACATACGACGGCTCCGGAAACTGCAGTACATACTACGCAAAAGACGGAAAATGGGTTGCGGTCGCAAGCAGCAGCACAGATTACCTGAATGACGAAATCGCACTTGCTGTCGGCAACGGATACATCGGCAAGACAGTCTACGATGCACTCTCCGCAGACGAGCAGAAGGCATGGAAAGACACCGGCTACGCCGGAGATTACCAGTACCAGAAGATCGTCACCGAACCCGTGGACGGATACAAACCCGCATCTTCGGATAACAATAACAACACAGGACTCATCATCGGAATTGTCGTAGCTGTTATCGTTGTCATAGCAATCGGAGCATTCGTCTTCTACAAGAAGAAGTGAGGCTTCATATTATCGCGATTCAAACTTCTTACGTCCGCAGACTCCGTCTGCGGACGGAAACCTCTTTCCGACAGTTTCTAATCGGATTGTTTTCATAATCACCCGATGAAAATCACTGATGCGCACATTCACGTTCAGGGTATCGGAAACAGCGATGCGGAGCTGATGTTCTGCAACGTGTCGAGACCTTCGGAATGGAACGTATTGGAAGAATTGATTCGGAAAAACAGTAAAATAATTCCTTTCTTCGGCACACACCCGTGGTACTCCGACGAGTATGACGGTTCCGAAAAGTTATGCAAAATCCTGGAGAAATATCCTTCCGCGAATGTGGGAGAGATAGGTTTGGATAAGATACGTTCCGGAAACAATTCCGAAAAGATCTTCACGGAACAATTGGACATCGCGGAGAGAATGAACAGGATTGTATGTATTCACAACGTCCGTTCGGCGGACCGTATCCTTTCGGAACTGAAGAAAAGAGACGTAAGATCAATACTGCATTCGTACGACGGTCCCGCGGATATGACTCCCGCATTTGTGAAATGCAACTGTTATTTCTCGGTCTCTCCGAGACTGTTTAAAAAACCGGAGAATAAGGTATCGGATATACTGCATTCGATACCGAAGGACAGACTGCTGACGGAATCTGACAGTTCCGGAGAAGTTACGGTGAAAATGCAGGAACTTCTGACGGGAATATCGGATGTTTTGAATA
>CAVFUJ010000072.1:0-6259 GCA_963625795.1 Anaerovoracaceae bacterium | reverse complement strand
CCCGGAATGCTCTTGCCTTTAAGGTGACCGGACATCGAACCGAACGTAACGATGTTCTTTTTAGCACATTCAGAAAATAATTCCGCACCCGGCTGTCTGATTTCAAGGACATGTTCATTCATCCTGAGATCGAATCTCATAACCGCTATGACTTCACCGTGTGCGATTATCTCGTCTGTTCTGTCCTCTCCCGGAACTTTGTTAAGAAACATCATCCTTCCGTGAAGCGGTTCCGATGTTCCGAAAGTCTTCTCGAAAAGCGACAGTATCAGATCGACACTGTCGCCCATGCACGGTCTGATGTCTCCGGGGCTGTTGATCTCGAATTCTCTGGGAATGTTTCCGCATGAACATACCTTTCCGAGAATGAGCGTACCGCAGCGATCGCACCAGAGACAGTGCTCCTTGCCGTGTGCCACATTGTTCGAGACCATGTTTCGGTCAAGAGAGGTAAACATTATAATAAGGTATCATCGTAAGATGCCGAAAGGAGATAGCATGGCAGCTGTCAGACAGGTTAATCCCGGATTCGGAAAGCCGAAGTTCAGTAAGATCGAAATCCGCGACATACTGATTGCGATTTTGGTTCTCAGCGTATCGTTCACATTGCTTTACAGGAACAATGTGGGTTTCTTCAGCAGCGACCGCGTTGTCAATGTTCTCTGTTGGCTGGGATTCTCTGTCATTTTGGTGGTTACGAGCTTCATGATGCATGAATTCGGACACAAATTCGTCGCACAGAGATTCGGTGCGTGGTCCGAATTCAGAATGTATCCGATCGGACTGCTGATCTGTCTGATTTCATCAATATTCGGATTCCTCTTTGCTATGCCCGGTGCGGTCTACATAAGCGGTTACATTACAGAGGAACAGAACGGAAAAATCAGTGCTGCGGGACCTTCCGTTAATATTGTTCTTTGCGCTATCGCACTTATTGTCGCGATTCTTCTCGGCGGAGCTTATACCAAGATCGGTGCAATCGTGCTTCTGCTGGCATATCTCAATTCATTCCTTGCGGTGTTCAACCTTCTTCCGATAGGACCTCTCGACGGCGGGAAGATTCTCAGGTGGAATGTTCCTCTTTATGCCGTGATGATGGTTGTTTCGGTTGCACTGCTCATAATGACACGTGTGGTCATGAACGGATGAAATCACGCAGAATAATGTGTGTAAATCTGAAAAAAATAATACGGGACGGACCCGAAAGGGTCCGTCAGTACGGTTTTACATGTACTCCTTACAGGGGTACCTGAGAGGAACCTTTCCGAGGATCGATCCTTCCCACTGTTCCAGCTTACCCGGATTGAGGATGTTGTTGGGGTCGAATGCTTTCTTGATTGCTTTGATTGTCGAAAGTTCCGAAGCCCTCTCCTTCTGGAAGTCGGGTGCCTTTGAGATTCCGACACCGTGCTCTCCGGTAACCGTTCCGTTCAGTCCGATACAGACATCGAAAATCTCGCTGACTGCCTGAACTCCTCTGTCCCACTCGTCTTTGTCAAGAGGGTTGAGAAGCATCTTTGTGTGGAGGTTTCCGTCCGAAGCGTGACCGTATGTTGCAATTGTCACCCTGTACTTGTCTGCAATTCTCTGGAACTCCAATACCGCATCGGGTATTCTGGAAACAGGTACACCCATATCATCCGCAAGAGATACCGAGGAATAACCGGGCTTCAGTGCGGAGAGCGAGGTCATAACAGACTTCCTTGCGGATGTCCATGCCGCAATCTGCTTCTTGTCGTGCGATGCCGTAACCGTAGTGGCGCCGATTCCCATTGCGATTCTCTCGACAGTCTTCAGATCTCTTTCGACCTGCTCAGGCTCACCGTCGCACTCGACGATGATCAGTGCCTTACAGTCAGGCAGAGGGTTGCCCTGGGATTTGTTGACCGCTTCGATGGAAACGGAATCCATAAGTTCGCATGATGCGGGAATAAGCGGTTCGGCGATGATTGCCGAGATACATTTTCCTGCGTCGTGAACCGAGTTGAAGGAACAGAGGCATGATGCAGTCGACTTCGGTTTTGCGAGGAGTTTGATTGTCACTTTCGTGATAATTCCCAATGTTCCCTCGCTTCCGCAGAGAAGACGCGCCAACTGATATCCCGAAGAATCCTTGATTGTCTTCGTACCTGCGTTGACGATTTCTCCGTTCGCTTTGACGAATGTCAGACCGAGGATGAAATCTCTTGTCGCGCCGTATTTGACCGCTCTCATACCCGAGGCGTTTGCCGCAACCATTCCTCCGATTTCACATGCTTCCGCGGAACCGGGGTTGCAGGGGAAGTGGAAACCGTATTTTCCGATGTATGCGTTGAAATCGTTGTAAACGCATCCTGCCTCTACTTCCGCCCAGAGATCGCCTACGCTGACCTGAAGGATCTTGTTCATCCTGCTCATATCCATAACGATACCTCCTTTGATAGGTACCGCGGAACCGCAGAGACCTGTACCCGCACCTCTCGGAACGACGGGGATCTTGTTTGCATCGGCAATCTTCATGATTTCCGACACCTGTTCCGTCGACCTCGGCTGTACGATCAGTTCGGGAGTCGTATGGAATATGGATGCATCGAATCCGTATGTGTACAGATCGGCAGTCCTCGTCGAATAACCGTCCTTCCCGACTATCTTTTCAATACTGTCAATAATCTTCTGATCCATATGCATCACTTTCAGTCTTCGCTTATGATTTCTATATTATAAAACTGTCATCATCAATCGCCGGACTTGGTAGTCGATTTGATTACCGCCGTTAATATCGGATTTTATGACATATGATATCTGGCAGCTGTTTCAACGGATAAAGAAACACAGAATTCGGAATGAAAAATCAGGACAATATCATAAATACGACCGATTCCGATAGAATCGGCATGAGTGCAGACTTCGTTGTTTATGAATCTCCGTCCTCCGTTCTGAGGGATCCGAAGGATACCGAAAGGTTTGAAGATTCATTCAGAAAACTGTCCGATGCAGGCATCGTCATAGAACGCGTGACCGTAAACAGTCAGTCGGAACTCTGTCCCGAAGCCGCCGAATACTACGGCGAACAGGGAGATGCATGCCTTCCGATGGGAGTGTATCTCTGCACCGTAATCTGCTCGGGAAGATATCCTTCCGACCAGGAAATCGTGGATTATGTCGACGTTCCCCACGGAATACTTAACACGGAAAGATGGACTCTGGCACAGGCAAACGATTTACCTCCGGACTGCACCTGCAGGCGTAATTCAAAATAAGAAACAACATACTTCCGTACGGCTCCGCCGTACGGGAAATGTATCATTCTCACAATACAATCTTCAATTCTTCATCTTCCGCACCGAATTGGGACGGGTGCAGAAACGAAGGTGTAATATCTGACATGGCCATGCCAACCCCCATGAAGTCGAAGATAGTGCTTCTCGGTCCGCCGGGTGCGGGTAAAGGTACACAGGCGGAGATCCTCTGCGACAGGCTCGGATTCATCAGCCTTTCCACCGGAGACATGCTCCGTGAGGCAGTGAGGAACGGAACGGAACTCGGCAAAAAAGCCAAGGAATACATGGATGCCGGAGGACTTGTTCCGAATGATGTTATCATCGGTATGATGAAAGAGAAGATCGACGGTCTCAACGGCGCATTCCTTCTGGACGGATTCCCCAGGACCATCGAACAGGCAGACGCATTGGGAGAGATTCTCGACGTTGATCTGGCACTTAACATCGATGTTCCCGATGAGGTTCTCGTACAGAGGCTCACGCAGAGGCGCTCATGCCCCGACTGCAAAGCCGTTTACAACCTCAGCAACAAACCTCCGAAGAAAGAAGGTATCTGCGACAAATGCGGTGCGGCACTCTATCAGAGGGACGACGACAAAGAGGAGACTGTAAAGAACAGGCTCAACGTCTACAGGAAGAACACCTTCCCTCTCATCGACTACTATGAGAAGAAAGGTAAGCTCGTCACCGTAAAAGGAGACGAGGGCAGTATCGACGAGATATTCGCCAAGATCGAAAAAATCGTTAAGGGATGATCGGGACTCAGGGTCCCGACACCCTCCTGTTTTTCTTACCGACGGCGGTGTAAACCCGCCGTCGCAAAAACACCTTTGGAAAGTTTTAATAAGGGTTCTGTTATTGTCCGCTTAACAGCCTCATAGTGTAGTGGTCAATCATCCTAGACTCTGGATCTGGGGACTGCAGTTCGAATCTGCATGAGGCTACCAGTATCTTTCTCAAAAATTACATTCCTGTGATGGCATTTTATACGGCGTACCGATTATCCGTTGATGATGTCCGAAGAACAGAGGGATTTCACTACGATGGGTGTGCTGGGCCTTGCCTACACAATATTGGGAATAGGTTCGGTATTCGTCTTCATCGCAGGTATGGCGGGTGCGACAGTTCCTCAGTTTTTATCATACAATACGGAAAACTCATACAGCATTCTTCTGATCGGGATTGTGAACATTGCAGCCGCAGTAGGTCTTCTGAAAAGAATCAGCTACATGTGGTCCGCCACGCTGATGTTTATGATCGTAATCTTCGCAGGAAACCTTCTGGGTCTTTTCTATACAGACGTAATGAAGTATGTCTTCGTTGTGTTTACGGCTCTAGCTGTACTGTATATGTTCACCACGAACGCAAGGCTCTGGTACGGAGTTTACGAACAGACTCAGTAATCAGAGTTCTTTGGAAGTTCCGTTGGCAAGATCCATGAAGTAGTCGGCACTCTCGTCGGGACCTCTCGCAATGAGAACATCTCCCGCCTCGATCTTCGTATACTTGTTGGGGCCGTAAATGAACTGACTGCCGCGCTTTATGGCAATTACATACATTCCGGAAATGCTTCCGAGCCTGATATCTCCGAATGTCTTGCCTGCAAGTATCGAATCTTCCGCAACGGTAGCTCTTTCGATTGTAACTTCGGATTCCTGAATACTCATCTGAATGACAGGATGTTCTCCCAATCCTCTCAGAACAACATCCGCAATGGATGCGGCGGCATTCGCAATCTCTTCGGCAGCCATCTGAAGTCTCAGAATAACGGAGAACTTGGCAACCGCATCGGGATTGTCTTTTGCCACATCCAATAGCTGGTCCTGAATACTCGCACCGAGTTCGTCCATCTTGCCTTCGAGGAAAATAACTTCTTCGGCAATCTCGGTGTTGTTGTAAAGCAATGACGAATACGCGAGATCGACCATAAACTCAGAAGTGTCCTTCAGTTCGATCAGCATCTTCTCGATTTTATTCATCATTCCTCATCACCGTCCTTCTCGGGGAATTCCCACGGCAGTTCTCCGGATGCGAACTTCTGAAGACGTTCGAAACCTCCGTCCGAACCGCGGACGATTATGTCGTCGCCTGCACGTAACTTTGCATCGTCTTCGGGATCGTATGTCCATCCGTGACGGTTTTTGAGTGCGATAATCCTCGTACCGGTGCATGCTTCCACAGCCAATTCGCCGATTGTGTGTCCCGCCATGTCCGATTTGTCGGAGATACGCGTAATACGGAATTTCTCATCCGCTTCGTTGATAAGATTTGTAAGAAACGGCCTCTTTTCCGGGGGCACATCGATCAGTTTCGCAATGACTCCCGCAGACCTGGCTATTCTGTCCGCAGCAGACGCAATCTGAAGAATTCCGGAGAGCTGTTTTGCTTCTTCCTTCGTCCTTGCGGCCATGATGGCCTTCACACGGACGGCGTACTTCAGATCCTCCATCTCATCCTGTATCTTTCTGACCTTCTCGGCCATCTCTCTGCTGTTGTACATCAGCGAAGCATAGGCAAGATCGACGATAACCTCGGATTTATCCTTCATTTCAGTGAGGATTTCCTGAACGGTCATATCGATATCATCGAGATCCAAATATTCGCCGGAAGTCTCACTCATTCAGCGACACCTCCTGAAAAAAACAAATGTCTGAGACGACTGCTGCCGTCGGAGTCTTCATCGGAACCGGTAGACGGAATTGTCTGCATATCTAATCCAACGTTATGTCTATCCCCGTCACCGTATATAAGATTGAACCCGTGTATTTTCAGAATAGGGATTGTATATTCAGTCTGCGGATCAATGAAAATACGGTTGCAGTACGGAAGAAAATATACTTCCGGAACCGTCATTTGTATAGGTATCTGGGTATGATGTGTTTCAGATACAGTTTTTGGGTGAAATATATAAAATTCAGCTGACTTACAGAATGTATGAAACAGCTCCCTGTCGGCATCAAGGACTTTAAAGTCATCCGTGATGAAGATAAATACTACGT
>CAVFUJ010000071.1:0-6533 GCA_963625795.1 Anaerovoracaceae bacterium | reverse complement strand
GTATTCCGGAGATGTGGAATGTCAGACATACGTGGATGACGTGAAGGCGCTTTTGGATTATCTGGGTATTTACAAAGTACACATGCTCGGATGGTCTATGGGAAGTCAGGTTGCGATGGAATTCGCAATCCAATACCAGGAAAGACTTCAGACTCTTACTTTGGTTTCGGCGTTCGAACACTGCCCCGCAAGGTCGAGTTACATGATGAACACGATGATCGATGCGGGAATGAAAGGAACGAACGTTGAGTACATCTACGCAATGGTCAACGCATTCAGTTTCACTGAAAATTACTTCGATGCAAAACGTACGAAAGGACAGAAAGTGAAGACGATCAACACAACAACACCTGAAAGACTTCACCAGCAGATGCACTGTCTCGACAGATATGACCTCCGCGGAAGACTCGGTGTGATTAAGGTGCCTGTACTTTCGATTCACGGTCTCGACGATATTATGGTCGAGCCCAAAATGGGAGATCAGGTTGCGTCTGATATTCCGGGATGTCAGGTGTACCGCATACCCGATGTGGGTCATGTGATTCACCCCTCACTGTATCAGGAGAGGTTCATCTCATTCATCGCCGCAAACCCGAAGCAGTGACCTTCTTTTCTCTCTTGCTTCGTCGACCATAGCGGAGATACGGCTTTTGATTATGCCTGTGCAGGGCCATGTGTCGTCCATATAATCGAGATCGGGAAGAATATCGTGTCCTTCGTTCACGATTGCGAGATAAACTCTGCTCATGAACATGGACACCATGTACGGAAACTCATTGCAGATTTCGGGCCTTCCCTTCCAAATCTTACATTTGTTGTCTTCACCGAGAAATGCACAGGGATTGGTTTTTCTGAAGAGCCATTTGTCTTCGGACTCATCCCATACAAGATACTGGAATATGAACGAAAGACGGTTCATATTCACCTGTTTCGCAACGCTTTCCACTTCCTCGTCACGTACTGCAATGTAAGGCTGATGGCAGCACTTACCGCACATCTCGCACGGCGATTCGTCTTTCAGCTTCTGGCACACATCGTACGCAATATCCAAATCGCGGAGCATGTCGGGAGGAATTTCATCCAAACCGTCGAGTATGTATCTGTCGCGGTAGACTGCCATCTTACCCACTCAGAAGATACGGGTGAACCCGATGACGAAACCGATAACGGAAGCGATGAGAGCCGCTCCCGTGATTACGAGCATGAGCGTCTTTCTGTCTTCTGCGACTGCGACCCTCACAAGTGTGAGAGAATAACTGCTCATGACCATACCGATTGCACCGAAAACCGCACCGATAAGACCGTAATTCATAGTCGATACAATCAATGCGGCTACGCCGAATACAAGACCGACGTAGGTTGTAATGACGACCTTCTGAATCTTCGGTTCGGATGAATATTCTCTGTTCAGCTGCCAATCGCATTCGGAACAGAAAATCTCCCCGTCCCCGTTCTCGTGACCGCATTTAGGACATTTCATAACCGAAGTGATACAGTCATTCGGTTTAAAACGTTACATCAGGGGTTGACAAACTCGGCGTGAATCCTGCTGCGGACGGTGCCGAATCTTGTTTTTTCTTCCACTGTTGTTATCGATAAACACAGCATCGGACTGAATGCTTCGATGAGTTCTTCTTCCGTATAATAGTGGTAAAGAATCCCGTTGCCTCTGATTACGGTGGAATCGTCAACACGTTCTCCCTTCTCCGAACGCATATCTCCGGACGAAAATACTCTCACGAGAATGTGCCCTCCTTTTCTTACCGTTCTGATAAGTTCGGATACTGTGTCTTTCAGTTCATCCGAGGATAAATGCTCCAGAACATGGAACGCAACGGCACCGTCGAAAGAATCGTTCTTGAAGGGAAGTTTGTCCGAAGAGGAACAGACGAATTCCGCTTCTATTCCGATATCCCGGCACATCTTCACCGCACTTTCGGAAAAATCAATCCCGGTAACGGAATATCCCATCTCCGTAAGTGCAGACGCAGTCTTCCCGTTACCGCACCCCAGTTCCAAAATACGCGAACCTTCCGCAAACGGCATACCGTCTATCTTCGACATACCTCTCCACGGACGGCTGTTGCTGTGATAGAAAGATTCCCATGCGGACCTCTGATCCATGAACTGTGATGACTGTAAGATACATAATAAGGATTGTTAACGGCGATTACTTTATTACCGCAGAGTGAATGATAATCAATCATGGGAGAACAGGAAGAGGTTGTCGCAAAACTCATGAAGATACCGTCCGTGAGTGAGAAATGCTGTGTCGGGATGTATCTGCTCGGAATCAGAGAGATATCAGATCTCAAGGGAAAGAATCCCGATGAGATGTACAGCGCCCTCACAGTAAGGAAGGACTTCTACGCCGAACCCTGTATGCACAAAATGCTGAAAATAGCGGTCGGACTCGTCAACAAAGGCGCAGTCAGGACTGACTGAACATTCCGTGCATCGCAGTGAGCCAGTCGAAGAACATATCCGTAACGAGATCGGTAAGGATGACATAGGTCCCCAGGGGACCTTTCATCATCCTTCCGGCCCTCATATTTATTTCGGCATCTCCGAATTTCAGTATCATCGTTCTGTCTGAAACCGAATTCTCATGAACTGCGAGATTTCTTATCATTAACAGATCGTCCCACGTTTTCATTGTGTTTTTATCAATAACACCTGCTTCGCAGGAACTCATCAGAATATTTCTGAGATAGAGGCGGTTGTTCTTATCCAACGCATTCTCCTTCACTTTCGAAGAAGGATACATTTTGAGACAGTCTTTAACCGCTTTTTCGACTGCGGAAACGATGTCGACATACATATCTCTCGTAACCGTCACAATTCTGTCGTAAATCTCGGATACTCCGGATTCGTCCAATTTCGAGATAATATCGGGGCTCCATCTTCTGTCGTAGACGGAAATGATTTCTTCGGTGATTTTCACTCTGTTATACATCGACCAAAAACATGTGCCTCTGGGATCGCCTTCGGTTTTGGAGATGCTGCCGTTCAGATATTCCGCATGTTCCCTGCATTTGGTCATCAGGTCCCCCAATCCGCTGCGTATTCCCATGAACGTACATAGAAAACGGGCGTTATAATCATGACTGAAAACAACAGACTGCACGTTCCGTAAGATTATGACATCTGACGGTTTATTCGTAATATTTATTACATACCTGTAATTAAGACGGTTCAGGAGGCCTGTTAATGTATTGGGACTCAAAAATGGAATGCATGCCGAAAGAAGAAATGGAAAAGATGCAGTATGAAAAAGTGAAAAAACTCATTTCACACCTCTACGAATTCAACCAGTTCTACCATGACAGAATGAAAGCGGCAGATGTGCATCCGGATGACATCCGCTGCCTGCGCGACGTATCCAAACTCCCGTTCATGTACAAACAGGACCTCAGGGACAACTACCCCACGGGACTGTTCACATCCCCTCAGAAAGATCTCGTCAGATACCACGTATCGTCGGGAACCACAGGTAAGCCCACACTCGTAGGATACACAGAGGGAGATCTCGGCTATTGGACCGAGGCACTCGCAAGATCATTGACTTCAGTGGGAATCGGAAAAGACGACACAATGCAGGTATCCTACGGATACGGACTGTTCACAGGCGGTCTCGGTCTCCACTACGGTGCCGAGAAAGTCGGTGCCACCGTACTTCCTTCGGGAACCGGAAATACCGAGCGTCAGATCGAACTCATGTGCGATTTGGGTGTAACCGCGATTGCCTGTACTCCTTCGTACCTCATTCACATCGGCGAAGTGGCACAGAAAATGGGTATCGACATCAGAAGAGACACGAAACTCAGAAAAGCAGTCGTCGGTGCGGAACCCTGGACCGAGGGTATGAGAGCACATATCGAAGAATCCATGGGTGTGAAAGCATACGACATCTACGGTACATCCGAGATGGGCGGACCTATGTTCACCGAGTGCGAGGAACGCAGGGGAATCCACATGCAGTCCGATATGGTGTACGTGGAAATCATCGATCCCGAAACGGAAGAAGTACTCGAACCCGGACAGAAGGGTGAAATGGTTGTCACCATGCTCAGGAAGGAAGCTTTCCCTCTTGTCAGATACAGAATCAAAGATCTCACATGTCTCATGAACGGCGACTGTCCCTGCGGAAGGACTTCACCGAGGATTGAGAGAATCACGGGAAGATCCGACGATATGCTTATCGTCAGAGGTATCAACGTGTTCCCGTCGCAGGTTGAGCACACACTCATGCAGATACCCGAAGTCGGTAACCAGTACATGATCATCGTCAACAGGGACGGTTCGCTCGATCAGATGACCGTTCAGGTTGAACTTAAGAACGAAGCATTCAGCGATAAGATGACTGACATGATGCTTCTCAAGGCAAAAATAGAAAGCGAGATGAAGAAATATCTGAATATCGCTGTAAGGATCGAACTCAAAGAGCCGGGAACACTCCCGAGATTCGAAGGTAAGGCCAAAAGAGTGATTGATAACAGGGTGTTATAAATGACAGGCAAAGACGTGATCACACAGCTCTCCATATTCGTCAACAACGAACCCGGAAGCCTCGCCAACATGGCAAAGGCGCTCAAAGAATGCGGTGTCAACCTCAAGGCATTCAACATCTCCGAATCCTCCGGATTCGGTGTGTTCAGGGCCATCGTGGACAATCCCGACGAATCATATGAGAAACTCAAAGCGAAGAACCTCATCATCAAGAAAACCGAACTTGTCGCAGTATCCGTTGCGGATGTGCCCGGAGGACTCTTCTCCGCCGCAGACGTATTGGGTGAAGCGAACATCAACATCGAGTACGGTTACGCACACGAAGGCTCGGACGAACCGATCATTTTCCTCAGAGTGGATGAACCTGAAGCCGCAATCAAAGCATTCAGGGACGCCGGAATGAAGGTCATCACAGAGAAGGACCTGTGAGCCCATGGGAAATCTTAACGTCGTCATCGCCGGAAGCAACAGCTTCGCTTCCGATGTAGGTAAGAAAGGTACTGTCACGGATATGACCTTCTTCGAACTGAAGAAGGGGAGCGATTCCGTCACTCTGATAGAACCGACAAAATATCCCGACAAGCTTTCATCGCTCTTCTATGCGGCATCGATGGCAGAGTATGCTATCCTTGTCGTAGAGAAGATCGACAGTCACCTCGGCGAGACGATCGTTATGCTCGATTCCGTAGGTATCGACAAGGGATGGATTGTTCTCAGGAATTACATCCAACCCGAACAGCTCAAACCCCTGTTGGCGGGAACGGCACTCGAGGGGTACCAACCTCTCGAGGACGATCCCATCAAAATAAGGGAGATGCTGATCAATCTCGCATGCGAAATCAAGAAAGAAGCGGGTGCCGGAACATGCGGTTCATGTCCTATCGACAGTCACTTCAACGTCAAAGGTGTCGGAACCGTTGTTTTGGGTTCCGTCATCGACGGTTATTTCAAAGTACACGACAAGATGACAATCTATCCTCTTAAGAAAGAAGTCATCCTGAAATCCATTCAGAAGCATGATATCGATGCTCAGGACGGAATCAAAGGAGATCACGTCGGACTTGCACTCAGAGGTATCGAATCCGACGAATTGGACAGAGGATATGTCGCTACGACCGACCCGTCAATCAAAATGACAAAAAAGATCACAGCGAAAGCGTCGCTTGTCAAGTTCTGGCCTTCTCCCGTCAAAGAGGGAATGGTTATGCACATCGGACACTGGATGCAGATGGTTCCGTGCCGTGTTACCGCATCATCCGACGACGGAGATTTCAGATCCCCGACGCTCACGATGGAAACCGAAGCGGATATCATCCACAAACCCGGCGACAAAGCGATTATGATGTATCTTGAGGGCGGAAAGCTCAGAATTGTGGGATCATTCATTCTGGAATGAGGACAGCATCGAAATGAAATGTATCGTCAGGAAAACAGTGATTTTCATTATCGGCCTGACGATAATGGCTCTTTCGGCCTCACTGTCAACGAAGGCATCGTTAGGTGTATCGCCGATTTCATCCGTGCCGTATACACTGAGCCTGATTCCTGGTTCGCTCTCATTCGGAGCATGTACGTTCGTCTTCAACATCGTACTGTTCGTCGCAGGAATACTTGTGATGAGACACAACTACAAACCGATGTATGCATTATGTGCGGTATTCGTGATTGTATTCAGTTATCTGTGCGATGTATTCCTGATTGTATTCGAAGGTGTTTCCCCGGATAATTATCTGGAACAGTGGGTTGTTGAATTGATCTCAGCCGTAGCCCTCGCATTGGGAATCGCATTGACTATGGTTTCGTCGATTTCAATGCTTCCCGGAGATTTCTTCGTAAGATTCGTCGCACGTATAAAAGACTGGAACTTCGGCCTCACAAAAATCTGCTTCGATTTCAGCTGTATCATTACGTCAGTAGTGATTTCATTGGCATTCCTTCCGGAAATCAGCGGAATCAGGGAAGGAACGATAATGTTCATCATCGCCGTCGGTCCGATGGTTAACTTCTTCTTCAGACTAATGGAC
>CAVFUJ010000070.1:5117-6579 GCA_963625795.1 Anaerovoracaceae bacterium | reverse complement strand
GAACAATCGTAATCAATGCCCACACGATTGCAGTGAGTATTGCGGCTGCGAGGAATCTCTTTCCTCTTACACTCTTGATGATCTCATTCTTTGCGATGATTAACGACTGTCTGAAATCATCTTTTTCGATGTAAACGTGCGACATCATCTCGACTCCTTGATAAGTTTGAGATATGTTTCTTCGAGTGCCGAACTCTCATAGATGGAATACACTCCGGCGTTCATTGCAGATAAATCGTCAAAGAGCTTCTGTCTTGTTTCGAGATCTTCATTGATGACAACCTGTACGTCGTTTCCGAAGCGTTCCGCATCGTGAACGTATTCAAGAGAAGCAATCTTCGAAATGAATTCGTCCGTGGGAACGTCTTTGGTCTGAACTATCATGTTCCTCGCTCCCGCGATTGACGTAAACTTACTGATGTCTCCGTCCATGAGAAGATTTCCGTGATTGATCATTGCAATACGGTCGCAGAGATCCTGAACTTCGGGAAGAATGTGAGAACTCATGACGATTGTAAGATCTTTGGATTCGTTCCTGAGATTTTTGAGAATTTCTCTCATCTCCGCCATACCCCTCGGATCCAATCCCGACGTAGGTTCGTCGAGAATGATGATACGGGGATCGTTCATGAGAGCCTGACCTATGGCGATTCTCTGCCTCATACCCTTGGAGAATGTACCTAATTTCTTGTCTCCCCACTGTGTCATCTTGACTTTCTCAAGAATTACTTCCGTCTGATTGACAATTTTCTCACGGGGCATTCCGATGAGTTCTCCGACGTACTTCATTGTCTCTCTCGGTGTGAGATAACCGTAGAATTCGGGAGTCTCGATAACCGTACCGACTCTTGAGAGAGCTTTCTTAGGATCGACCGTAACATCGACACCGTCGAGGAATGCACTTCCGGATGTTGCGTTAATCAGGTGTGTAAGTATCTTCAGAGTCGTACTCTTACCGGCACCGTTCGGACCGAGCAGACCCGTGAAACTGTTCTTCTTTATCTTGAGATTGAGACCGTTCAACGCAACGAAGTCACCGTACTCTTTGCGTAGGTTCTCTATCTCTATAGGCCATTCTTCTGTCATAGGATTGCTCCTGTTCCTCTTAATGCAGGAGCATATCGATGATGATATTTAGCCTCTCCTAAACATTAGTCGGTTTTATTATCCCGGTGACGGTATTCCCGTTTATGGGGCAGACCGTCAGGACGTTCATATCCGTTAAGATACCTATTACTGATAAAATTAATGCAGTATCGGAAATCATAAACAGAACGGGAAACGTGAAATCGGTACCTTCGGGGCAGATTCACGTTACGTTATGTTTCCTCGGAGATATCGACGAATCCAAGATTCCCAGATTATGCTCTTCTTTGGAAACCGCATTTTCCGATATGAATTCATTTGATGCATCGGTCAGAGGAATGGGTGCGTTTCCCGATACGAAACACGCACGTGTAAT
>CAVFUJ010000070.1:1698-5107 GCA_963625795.1 Anaerovoracaceae bacterium | reverse complement strand
CGTGTAATCTGGTTGGGAATCGATGATAATAATAAGTTATCGGAATACGCCGAAAGAACCGTCAGAGCGGTGAAGAAAGCGGGATTGAGATGTGATGAAAAGAAATTCGTTCCCCACGTTACATTGGCGAGATCCCGCGACGGTTCCGATGTCCGTGAATTGATATCAGAATACAAAGACGAGGAATTCTGCAGCTTTCACTGTTCTTCCATCAATGTCATGAAGAGCGAACTCACTCCGAAGGGTGCCCGTCACACCGTGATTAAGAGTATTTCTCTCGAATAAACACACTAACTGCTAACCGTAGTGTCCTATTCAAATATGCTTGGAAAACAACATACCATTCATGACTCAAATGAGGAAGTCGGTTTTCACCGACAGGAACATAAGAAAGGACAACGAAGGCGGAATTGAGGGGCTTCCCCTCCAACTCATGATCTTGATACTGATCGCAACACTCGCAACCGCGATTATTATCGGATGGATGGGGAACATCGACACACCGGATTCGATCGGCGATGTCACCATCGATGTGGACAGTGTACAGGCAGTAAGCGGCAACGGCGGATACAGCACCATCAAAGAGACCTTCAACGTCTACGTCGTCGACCAGGACGGAAACCCCCTTGAAGGCGCAATTGTCTCACTCTCCGGCAACGGAATACAGAAATCCAACGGAAGTACCGCATACGAGACCACAGACAAAGACGGAAAAGTCACATTCAACGGCAGCTACAACAGCAAACTGAAACTGAAGACTTCAAGCGACATCTCGTATGTTACGATCAATGTCTCCAAATCCGGCTACGGAGAGGATTCGACATGCAAACTCATCGTCATTGCCTGAGGGGAGACAGAAAAGGAGTCTTGGGAACACCTCTGAAGCTGATGATAATAATGGTCATCCTGGTGGCCTCGATGCCCATCGTGTGCAGCGCGGTGGACATGAACAAGGACACCATGGTGACCGCCGAAATGGAACAGGAGTGCGGACGGATTGTGGATTGTGCCAGATCCGTCTACCACTCCGGTATCGGATCCTCCGGGACCCTTGACATAGGGCTCCCGGAAGGATGCGAACTCAGAATCGGCGGAGAGGGAGTGAACGCTTACAGAATTTCTGCATTTTATGAGGGAAACGAAATGTCGGTAACTTACATGGAAAGACCTACCGTCGGATTTACTGATGAGACGATCATCTCAGGCCACTGCACTCTGTCATTGAAATGCATCTCAACCGGAAACGGATACGCAATGAAGGTGACAGTCTTATGATGGAATTCACTCTGGCACGTGTTGTTATGGGGTTGGCGGGAATACTTCTTCTCGCTTCCCTTGTGAGTCCCGTTACCGCCATGTTGGAAGACAGAGACGATAACGAATATCAGGAACAGACAGATAACATCGCATCAACGGTCGATTCATTCTTCGACTCCGAAGTGGATAAGATGACCGTTACGATGAAAGATCTTCTTCCGGACGGATCGGAACTGAAGTTCAGAGGAAACGTAATCATTCTGACCGACGGAGAAAAAGAATTTGTTTCTCAATCGTCCCACGGCATCGAATGCGATAAAGATGAATACAATCACAACGACGTTGTTTCTCTTACCAAGATGAATGACAGAGTTGTCATCAGTGTCATCTGACGAAGGTCTCTACGATCTTCTTCAGAGCACTGATGAAACGTTTTATGTCACTGTCATCGTTGTAAATGTATACGGAAGCCCTTGCGGTACCGTCGATTTTTCTTGAAACAAGGAACGGATGCGCACAGTGCATTCCGGACCTGATCATTATTCCGTCCATATTGTCCAACATCATTGCTATGTCATGAGGATTGAGTCCGTCGATGTTGAATGAGAATACACCGCCTCTCTTATCGGGATCTTCGGGACCGATTACGTGAAGGTTGTCGATATCTCCGATACCGTCCTGAATAAGTCTCTGAAGGTGACGTTCGTGTTCGGCGACGTTCTTCATACCTATGTTTTTCAGATAATCCAAAGCCGCACCGGCTCCGATGATTCCCGAATAGTTCTCCAAACCTGCTTCGAACTTCTCGGGTGCAGGTGAAATCTTTACGGAATCGTATGTTGTAAGTCCCACAATACCTCCGCCGTAAATCAGAGGTTTCAGTTCTTTGAGACGTTCTTCTTTACCGTACATGAAACCCGTACCGGTAGGTGCGAGCATTTTGTGTAACGAAGCACAGAAGAAATCCACGTCTGCGTCTTTGAGATCGACGGGGATGTGAGGTGCGGACTGCGCACCGTCGATAACTACGGCTGCACCGTAATCATGTGCGATTTCGGTGATTTCTTTGATAGGAATTGTACATCCGGTGACGTTGCTCATGTGTCCCATGGAGACGAGTTTTACGTCGTTACCCATAACTTTCTTGAAGGATTCAATGTCGAATACACCGTCGTCGGATGTCCTGCAGTATCTGCGTCTGATTCCGATGTCCTGTTCCATGGCAAGCCACTGAACGTGGTTGGAGTTGTGTTCTACGTCCAATGTAACAACAACATCATCTTTCTTCAGACCGAAACCGCGGGCGACGGTGTTCATTCCTTCGGTGGTGTTTTTCGTGAAAACGAATTCGGAAGGATTATCGCATCCGAAGAAGGATGCGAGTTTTTCTCTTGTCTCATCGACTTCCATGGAAACACGTGTAGCCATGGAGTGAACGCTTCTGCCTCCGCAGGCGGGGTATTCCTCGTAGTATTCCAAGACTTTCTTTATGACACAGTCCGGTTTCAGACTCTGACACGCACTGTCGAGATACACGCCCTTCCCGTTACGGACGGTCGGGAAGTCCTGCCTGATTGAAGAGACATCCATGGATGAGGGAAAGAGATTCCCTTATTTATACAGGTACAAAGAACAAACGGGATTTCATAAGCTGTTTTCTTCCCGATTATGTTATGAAAATGAAACGTCTGTCACTGTGTTCATAGACAACCCTAATAACCCACCCCGCCCATCACACCCCCAATGTCCGAACCCAAAACGAATGCCATGCGCATCCTCGACCGCATGAAGAAACCGTACGACGTAATCACATACGACCCCGGAGACTTCGTCAGCAGTATCGAAGTTTCAAAGAAAATCGGAATTAATATCGAATTAATCTACAAAACACTCATCGCCCAAGGCAAGAGTGAAAGATATTACGCATTCGTCATCCCCGGAGGGAAAGAATTGGATATGAAAAGAGCCGCAGCATCCGTAGACGAAAAATCGATAGAACTGATACATGTGAAGGACATCAACAGGCTCACAGGTTACGTCAGAGGAGGATGCAGTCCTTTGGGTATCAAAAGACAGTGCAAAGTTGTCATAGATTCATCCTGCAATTCCCACGAAAAAATCTACGTAAGCGGAGGAAAACTCGGCTGTACGT
>CAVFUJ010000070.1:0-1688 GCA_963625795.1 Anaerovoracaceae bacterium | reverse complement strand
GCTGTACGTTGTGCGTTACACCGAAAGATCTTATCGAAGCCGCTTCCGCAATAACGTCGGACATATCATTCGTACCTCCTCCCGAATACAGGAAGACCGAATGATTTTTTACAGTCCGCTGTAATGGGGAAATTATGAGTTCCCTATTTACCGCAGTAGGAAGCCTGGAGTTCGAAAATCCGGCTATCCTCGCATCCGGAATAATGGATGAGACAGGTATGTCGATGGTCAGAGTCCTCGACTCCGGCGCAGGCGCAGTCGTATCCAAATCCGTAGGCACGAATCCGAATCCGGGACATGCGAATCCCAACTTCACTGAAGTAACATCAGGATGTATCAACGCCATGGGTCTTCCGAATCCGGGAATCGATGCGTTCGGCGAAGAAATGCGCATCGCATCCGAAGCGGGAAAAGTTATAGGTTCAATCTACGGCGCATCGCCCGATGAGTTTGCGGCATTGGCGGGAAAAATGGAAGATTACGGCGCATGTGCCGTGGAACTCAATCTCTCATGTCCGCATGCGAAAGGATACGGTATCGAAGTCGGTACGGATCCCGAATTCGTTAAGAAAATAGTCAGTGCAGTGAAAGATTCCGTAAGTATTCCTGTGTGGGCGAAGCTCACACCGAACACACACATTCTTCCCGAAATAGGAAAAGCGGTGGAAGACGGCGGAGGAGATGCGATTGTCGCAATCAACACTCTGAAAGCGATGAAAATTATCCCCGAGTTTGCGTGTCCTTTCCTCAGCAACAAAGTAGGGGGACTTTCAGGAAGTGCAGTCAAACCCATAGGAGTACGTGCGGTGTGGGATCTGTACAACGCAGTATCCATTCCGATTGTAGGTGTGGGAGGAATCTCCAACCACAGAGACGCTTTGGAATACATCATGGCGGGAGCGCGTGCTTTCCAGATAGGTACCGCTGTCATCGACAGCGGACCGGAAGTATTCCGCTCCGTGAACAAAGGACTGACAAAATTCATGAAACGTTACGGATACCGTTCGATCAGTGACATGGTAGGTGTTGCCCATGAGTGATATCGTCATGATTAAAGACATCAAAAAAATCAACTCCAATACAAGGAGAATATCGTTCTCGTGGGATGCCGAAGCAAAACCTGGACAGTTTGTTATGGTTTGGGCTCCTGGAATGGAAGAGATTCCGTTATCGCTTTCCGGAACAAAGTCTGAGAAATCGATTACGTTCAGAATTATCGGTAAAGATACCGAAAGATTATCACAGTTGGGAAGCGGGGACAGGATGCAGATCAGAGGTCCCTACGGCAACGGATACAAGTTCGATCAGAACGATAAAAAGAAGATTCTCATTGTCGGCGGAGGAATAGGTATCGCTCCGCTCATTCCTCTCATGAAGGCAAGGTCTGCAGATGTTGTACTTGCGGGAAGGACGGCAGAGGAAGTGGAACCTTATGTTCCCACTGCGAAGAACTTCTGTATGAGGCACTGGGAATGTACGGATGACGGAACATACGGGGAACAGTGCAACGCCGTGGATATGGTCAAGAAGATTATGAAAGACGAACAGTATGATGAAGTAATCTCATGCGGTCCGGAAATCATGCTTGTGTTCCTTCACCGGTATCTGAATAAGATTCACGTTGAGCATCAGATGTCTCTGGAAAGGCACATGAAATGCGGATGCGGCGTATGCGGTGCGTGTATGAT
>CAVFUJ010000069.1:0-6584 GCA_963625795.1 Anaerovoracaceae bacterium | reverse complement strand
GATTTTAACTCAGATTACTACAATACATATGGGAATAAATTGTATCTTAAAGTCTCAGACAATTATTGAATTCAATATCACTGACATCACCAGCAACTGAAATGAATATTGTTTTAGACAGAACATCGTCAATATCTAAAGCAAAATTAGAGAATATGTGCTATTCTATAAACGGAATCAAAGTCAAAAAATGTACCAAATTCAACTCTTCTTCAAACAAATGTCTGCAAATCGCTGACTATGTTGCAGGTGCAATATGGCATATGTATGAGAGAAACGAACGTGAACACTTCTCGATAATAGAAAGAAATATCCATCGCCCGTGAACCAAGATGGCAGTCTCAGACTACCGGACACACGGGACTTATCAGGATAAAACTACTAGAGCATATCAATTATTTAATGATTGACATTTGTGTACTAAACACGGACTTCGAGAACAAATTCACTCACCGAAACACAGCAAAACTTTATCATAAGCCTTACAGTTGCGGAATTTATGCAACTCTCAGACCTCGTTCGTTACATTTGGATGGTTTTCGGCGAAGAAAAGTTATCAAGTAAAGAGGTCGAGACCAGGTTGGCCGAACTTTTCAACTACCACTGTCCCGACGCATTCATCAAGACGATGACCAAACTGAAATTGGTCGGACTTGTGAAAGGCGAATTCAACGAAGAAAAGGGAACATGGTTATGGTGGGTGGATGCCGAATGTAAGGCATTGGACCCCAAAGAAGTCCTCAGCAGCGATGCCGTTCACGGCGATGCATGCAGGAGATGAATGGTAACGCTCATATCCTGCCGTTCGTATGGCGTATGCATGGCAGACAACTCCTACTTCATAGAGACAGAGTTCAGCGACTACGAGACCGAGGTGTACACCGAGGAGCAGATCAAGGACAACTTCATCTCCGTTCTCAGGACAGTAGACGGCGAGGACGAAGGAATCCTCATGGTCATGGGCGCAGACAAAGACGTCGGCGGATACATGTGCATTTCGGCAGTCGTCTACGGCGACCACTGCAAAGTCGAACTGTTCAAAGACTTCAACAAGAGATTCGCAGACGTTTCGAGAGATCTCGCATTCGACGATGCCATCGCCGCATTCAAAGAGTTCTTCAACGGAAACGTTCCCGATCTTGAGAAAATGAAAGAATGCAGAGAGGCATTCACTCTTGAAACAGAGTACACGGACTTCCCGATTCCCGTACGTGACGTCAGGCAGATCGAAGACTGCATTCTCGCAATGTCCAACTGCCCTGTCGGAACATCCGACGAAGGATACGAAGACGTCGAGGACGACGATGATGATGACAACGACGCATGCGGTTGCGAAGACAGCGATGATGATGAGTGTGAGTGCGGATGCTGCCACGACGACGGCTGCGGATGCAGCGACGAGATGTCATTCATCGTTCTCCAGGCACCCGAACCCATCGAGGGAGCGGACTTCGTTCAGGCAACACCCACAGACTCCGGATGGTACGTCGAGATCAGTTTCATCGACGGCCGCAGACACCAGAACTTCGGTACATTCTTCGAGTTCGACGAGGATGTCATGGGAGTCTTCGAAGACTTCATGAACGGAAAGATCCCCGACACCGACGAATGGATCAAAGTAAGGATCTGAAAAACAAAACAATGAAGGAAAACAGCGGGAAACCGCTGTTTTCCTTTGATTTTTAATTCATTTTTCGATGATTTCAATCAGAGAAACCATCGCTTTTCCGAAAGGAGTATCGGAAGGAACGTCGACTACGTCACCGTTCATTGCCGCCTCGCTGATAACTTCGTCGTGAGGCATTATCATCACGTCGTCGAAACCGCAGGAGCGTGCTTCGTCTTCCAACTGCCGTGAAATCTTTCCCGTTACGTTGTTGATAACGAGAATCCTCTTTCCGGATTCGATATGAACTTCATCGGCAAGATCCGAAAGACGCTTCGCAGTCCTTACACCCACTTTCGTAGGATCGGAAACAAAAATCATAACATCCGTTTTCGGAAGAACACGTCTCGAAAGATGCTCCATCCCCGCTTCGTTGTCGATAACCGCATACCTGTATCTCGGAATAAGATCGTTGAAACAGTTCTTAAGAACATCATTCGTGAAACAGTAACATCCCTCTCCTTCCGGCCTTCCCATTACAAGAAGATCGATCTTATCCGTTTCGGTCATAATCTGACGGATGTGCGTTGAGATGTAGTCCTGCTTACTCACACCTGCGGGAACAATTTCGGGATTCGCAACTATTTCATTCCTCAGTCCGCCGATGGTTCCCGTAACGGTCAGTCCCAGCTTATCGCAGAGATTTGAATTCGGATCCGCATCGACGGCAAGAGTCACGTCTCTTTTGGATAACGCTCTCACCAACTGCGAAGAAATGGTACTTTTTCCCACTCCTCCCTTACCGACGAGTGCGATTATCATCAGAATCCGTATCTCCTCTTCATCTCTTTGGAGACACCGTCGAGAAGATCGAACACTTTATTCGCATTCTCCGGAGATAAACCGCTGAGACCGCACTGAGGCGTAATCATGGACTGATGCGCAGCCTTCTTCCTGTTGATTCCTTTCTCCTCTAGCTTGTCGAACAGAGATTCCAATTTGGCAACGATAGTTTCGACGGTTTCCTTCTCAACAGCCTCATCGCTGTTCGGAATGATTCCCCATGCGATGCACTTACCCTTGCTGAGGAATTCCGTCAGTTCGTTCGGATACATCAGAAGATTGTCTCCGTAATTATATGCGTCAAAACTCAGAATATCGATATCGGTTGACAGAATCATAGCCCAGTTGGTGTTTCCGCAGCAGTGTATTCCCCTGAATGCATCCACGCCGTCCATGGCTTCGTTGATCCATGTCTTTGCCTGTTCGTCGGAAACAGAAGCAAAAGGAGTACCCAAAATAGATAATGAAGGCTCATCGAAGAAAATAATCACATTTCCGTTCGCCATGGCAAGTCTTCTCGCCTGCCATTTGGCCGTCATGTTCACTGTTTTTCTTACGATTTCACAGTAAGACTCGTCATAAATCACGGGACGCGATTCTTTATCGAGAATCTGAAGTCCTTCGCTTATAGGTCCCGTAACCTGTCCTTTTACCGCTTCGAACTTGGATAAATCGCGGTTCAGGAACTCATACATCCCCTCATACAGCTCCGGAGGGTGAATGAAATAGTCGATATCCTCGGAAATGATGGCTGTGTATATCTCCGTCGGGTCGTAATTTCCGAGATCGACGGATATCTTATCGCCGTCGATCGTCAGTCCCGGGAGATGCGTGCCTGTCTGAACATACATGCTTTCATTGATTCCTCTCGTAGGCAGCTGCGGCCATGAGGGACATGTGACACGCCCGTCCAACGTTATGTCGACACTTTCGACCGAGTTCACATAAGGCTGCGAACCGATCAGTGTCGTAGCAAAATTCCAATCCATTGAACCCCGCTATGGCCTCCATATTTAATTAAGTGTGGTTCATCGGATTGTAAAACGTGAATATACATACGTCCGGGAGTACAATCCCTTATATCCGACGCGTACAATCATTCACCGACCCGTCTTAATCTTAAAAAAGGGGATGACTGAAAATGAAAGCCAATATCAACGGAAAAACGGCCGACATCCGCGCCGTCTGGTTCGGGAAGAACAAAGTTACAATGATAGACCAGCGCGAACTCCCCCGCCGTGTCGTAACGGTGTCGTTCACCGACCATAAGGATGTCGCGGAAGCGATAAGAAACATGACAACGAGAGGTGCGCCTTCGATCGGTGCAACCGCGGCATACGGAATGTGTCTTGCCGCACTGAATAAGCAGGATATCAACGAAGCTGCGAAGACAATCAAAGCCGCAAGACCCACTGCGAACGATCTGTTTTATGCTGTGGATTACATGGTAAAATGTCTCTCCGAAGGAAAAGATCCGGTTGAGTCTGCGGATGCCTACGCTCAGTCCATGGTCGATAAGTGTACCAAAATAGGAGAATACGGCGGAGCGTTGATCAAAGACGGTTTTAAATTAATGACACACTGCAACGCAGGTGCGCTTGCGACTGTGGATGTAGGTACAGCTCTCGCACCTATGCGTAACGCACACGATAACGGAAAGAAATTCTTCGTATACGTTTCCGAAACAAGACCCAGACTCCAGGGAATGCAGCTCACCGCGTGGGAATTGCTTCAGGAAGGAATCGATCACGCAATCATTCCCGACGGTTCCTCCGGACACTTCATAAGAAAAGGAGTGGACATGATTATCACGGGAGCGGACAGGATTGCCGCGAACGGAGATTTCGCAAACAAAATAGGAACGTTTGAGAAAGCGGTTCTCGCAAAAGAATTCGGAGTTCCTTTCTATGTTGCCGCCCCGATTTCAACATTCGATTTCAACACAAAAACAGGCGAAGACATCGTAATCGAAGACCGTTCCGAAGAAGAAGTGACAATGATCGGAGGCATCCGTATCGCACCCGAAGGATGCAAAGCGCTGAATCCTTCCTTCGATATGACTCCCGCGAAATACGTTACGGGATTCATCACCGAGAAGGGAATACTGAAACCTTCGGAAATTTCCAGGGTGAAAGAATGAACGAGTCCTACGCAAGAGAGATGCTCGCCGAAGTGTGCAGGATGCTGTACAGCAGAAATCTCACGGTTTCCGCAGGCGGAAACATGAGCATGAGAGTTGACGGTTACATCATAATCACTCCGTCGGGAAGGAATAAAGGATTGCTTTCACCGGATGACATGGTTGCCGTTTCCATGAAAGGAGAGGTTCTTTCGGAAGGAAAACCTTCCATCGAACACAAATTCCATCTTGCACTTTACAACAAAAATCCCGAGATTAACGCCGTGGTACACTGCCATCCCCTTTACTGTACTACTTTGGCGACAATCGGAAAGAAGATCAATACGTGTCTCACACCCGAAGGAATCATGCTTTTGGGAGAAGTTCCCACTGTACCGTACTTCACCCCGGGATCGGATGAGTTGGTGAAAGCAGTTGAACAGTATTCCGACTGTATGGCCATGTTACTCGCAAAACACGGTGCGATCACTCAGGGAAAGACACTTGAAGAAGCATACAACCGCATGGAAGAGCTTGAATTCCAGGCTCATATGCAGCTGCTTGCGAAACGTGCCAGAAACCTTCCGAGATCGGAAATCGAAAAGATCAGAGGGATGTTATGATACTTATCACGAAATGGTTCGGATGTTTCCTCTGCGACGGAGATAAAATCGTTGAGAAAAGGCTGTTTCCGAAGGATGCTTCCGTTATTTCGGAAAAATTGGCTTTAATGCAGAGAGGCGGAACTCTTCCCGAAGAACATGAACTGACTGAAGGTAAAAGCAAAATGTACGTCGCAGACAGACGTCAGGCGTTACTCGGAAGACCGATGCTGTTTGATTCTTCGTTCATCAGAGCGGAGAACTTCGGTTATGACGATACACTGATGCACGAAGCGATGGTCGGACTCGGAAGACTGAGAACTTCCGAACCCATCCCGAGAGACAGAAGTCTTGTGCAGGCGATAAGAAATCTCGACGATTTGATTGAAACTTCGAATCTTCTGAACGAAAGATTGCATGAATGGTACGGTCTGCACTTCCCGGAATTGGCCGATTACGCTAAAGACAGGAAATACGCGGAACTTGTCGCTTCGTACGGAAACAGAGAAGGTATTACGGAAGAGTTGGGTATTGATATCGAATCGATCGGTGCCGAATTGGATGACGAGGATATGAGGGCGGTTCAGGATTTGGCCGATACTCTCTGCAGGATTTATGATGACAGGGAAAGAACCGAGGGATACATCTCGGATATCGTGAAGGAATCCTGTCCGAATCTCTGTGCGATCGCAGGCGGACCGTTGTCGGCGAGACTGATTTCCCTTGCAGGAGGATTGGAGAGGCTGGCTTCGCTGCCGTCTTCGACCGTGCAGATGTTGGGTGCCGAGAAAGCGATGTTCAGACACCTCAGATCGGGAAAAAGACCGCCGAAACACGGTGTAATTTACCAGCACCCGGAAATTCACAGAGCTCCGAAGTGGCAGAGAGGAAAGATTTCCAGAGCATTGGCGGGAAAAATTACCATTGCGGCGAAATTGGATCAGTACGGTTCGGAGTTCAGAGGAGATGTTCTCAACGAAGAATTCCTGAAACGTGTTGATGATATCAAACGCAGATATCCGAATCCGCCCAAGAAACCGGTTAATCCGAAAGGAAAGAAAAAGCCGAAAAGAAGGCACTGAAGCCTTCGGTCCCGGCGTGTCTGCACAGGGCACGCCGGGAGACCTTTTTCTGTGCTGTTTTTACTGATTTTGTGCTGTTTTGATACCGAATGTAATGTGTCTGTATGTCTCTCAGTACATATGTTTAAAAACTTACATCCTTTGATTTAATTTTATGGTCAAAAGAATATTGATAGTAATACTGATTGTATTATCCTTATCTTTATTGCTGTCAATAGAGTCGGATGCGACTGGCGATGGAGAAACTAGCAATGAAGAAAGTGGTAGTGATTGCAAGATTGAATTTGCATACGACATGGATAAAATTGAAGTTAGAGCAGGTGACGTACTAC
>CAVFUJ010000068.1:0-6708 GCA_963625795.1 Anaerovoracaceae bacterium | reverse complement strand
GTAAGGATGTTATATTCTAAGTTTTTTAACATAATTTTCCGATTGAGGAATCCGACACAGAGAGCGCAATAAGTGTCCGATTACCCCGTAAAACAAATCCTGCAACCCAAAACCTTCACCGCTTACAACGGACATGATTATCTATGATATCGCCGCTAATCCGTTCATGGTCTGCGAAAGTGCTGAAATGACCGTTGAGAAAATTTCCGAACATGTTTCCGAAGACTGCAAACAGTTCTCCGAAAAGATTCTGGAGGTTTACAACGCACCGTTCGCAAGAGATCTGGGCATAGAAATCGATAAAATCTCCGCTGAAGAAGTGTCTCTTTATCTCGACATTCAGCCGAAACACATCAACAGCCGCGGTTTCGTACACGGAGGCGTAATCTACACACTGATGGATCACAGCCTCGCATTCGCCTCGAATCTCTGCGGAGAAGCCGTAGGACAGAGTTCGAACATCATCTACCACAGGCCCGTGAAAGAAGGAAGACTGTACTCAAAACTCACAATCATCAACAAATCGAAGAGTCTTCTTATCTATGACGTAAAAGTCATATGCAACGGCAAACTTATCGCATCGTCTGTACTGACAGCATTCAGACTTCCCGGTGATGGAAAATGAGAAGATCCTGCCCTTACTGCGGTGAAGAAGTTCCTTCTTTCAGCGTAACATGTCCGAAATGCTACCGTGAAATTCCGAGAGAAGAGAAAAAAGAACAGCAGCGCAGAGGCCCTTCCGTTCCCAATGACAGGGCACCCGCAACGCAGACTTACAGCAGAACGATTATTCTTCTGCTTGCAATCCTGCCGGCACTCTTCGGAATCATGGGTATGGCTCAGATTTATCAGAAGAAGACGGAAAGAGGTCTCAAGTTCCTCGCCGTCGGATTGATTTCGTTCCTGATTATGGCTTTCTGTATGTATCAGATGATTACGTCGGGCGGATGGGCTTTCCTCCTGTTCGGTCTTGCCGTGATATCCCTTTTGGTGTATCTGGGAACGTTTATCGCACAGCTGTTCGACGCATATGCCAGATCGTTGTTTAATTTCAGGTAAATAACTGAAATAACAATAATAACAGCAATGCGTTTATTAATCAACAGAAACGTTGTGTTAAGCATGATAGGTTCAGCCAAGAGTATCGACGAATTGTACAACGAAGTGAAAGATTATGACATAGTGCTGTGCAACGATGCCCCTCTTGCGCTGGCGCTGAACAACAGATTGGATATTACGAGAATAGGTAATTTCGCCGTCACTCCCAGGCAGTTAGCCGGAGACATGGCATTGGATATCCTCGGATACGGTCTGTGCGATGACGTCGAAACCGTATGGAAAGTTTCCGAAATCACCGGTTTCAGATTAAGATACGTTCACGGCGAGATTGAAAACATCAAAACCATGATGAAGTACACCAACGACGTCAGAAACAAATTGGGAAAGATGTCGCAGAGGATTTACGACGAATTCATCGAGATGCCTACGCTTGAGAAGGCAATGATGACCTTCGATGTCAGTGAATCCGATATCTACGACGGAAAGAAAGTTGCCGTAATCGGTTTGGATCTTTTCGACAACCTCGACAAACACTTCGTACCTTCTCCCGGAAAATACGAAGAAATCAATCTTTTCAAGAGAGGCTCTTACGAAATCGACGAGATAAGAGAACTCAGCAACGACCGTCAGATTGCGGAGAATGTTGTGAGTCTCATCGACAGGGACAACGCAAAAGATGTCGCGATTGTTCTCGATGTCGGAGGTAACATCGCCAACGCAGTACGCTCCGCACTCTACAGGAAAGAACTTCCGTTCATCAATTCCCTTTATCTTAAAGATCTGAATCATGTGAGGGATTTCCTCGAATTCATTTCGCTTTCGTTATCATTCGAAACCGTGAAAGTATCGCAGATCAGAGAATTACTCTCGACTTACGGCGGTTACATCAACTCGAAGTACGACGGATATCTTGCAAACAGTTTCTCATCCTTCTGCGACAACGAAAGAACAAAAGAGTTACTGCAGGTTATGAAAGACATCTGCGGCATGACATACCTGCAGGTGTGCGATGCAGTCGCAAAAGGAAAGAGCGCATCGCAGATCAAAGTCCTTCTCGGAGACCTCGATCTGAAAGAGAAAGTTGTCAACAGCGCAGACACATCCGATATGATCTACGCGGTCAACAACATCAACGACCTCAAACACAACGAAGAAATCCCCGACAACGAAAAGGAAGGCGTTCTTCTTATCGACTGTAAAAATTCCGTTTACATCGACCGTCCCATTGTGTTCTACGTGGGAATCGGACAGGAGTGGGAAAGAGATCTCAGTTTCCTGAATCTCGTCGATTACAGACTCAAAGACGATGAAAATGACAAAAACCTTGTCAAATTCCAGATACTTCTGCAGCAGGGAAGCAGGAGAATCTATGTCGTAAACAGCATCAAGGACGGAGAAAAACCGAAACCATGCGGTTATTTTGATTTATTATTGAATAAAACCGCATCGAAATTCGACGAAGTCTGCGGAAACATCGTTTCCGGACCCTGGGTGGCAACACCGGAACCGAAGATACTGGAATACGGAGAAATCTGCTCGGATGACGAAAAAGGCAAACCGTTCTCAAAGACTTCGTACGATAATTTCGCATCCTGTCCGAGGGAATTCATGTACGGAGTCATCCTCGGCAGCCCCGATAAGAACAGTACCGTCGTAGGAAACATGCTTCACGAATACGCCGAATTCAGGATAACGTATCCCGAACTTGCAAAAAAACATCCGATCGATTATTATTCCGATATAATCACGGAAAAATGCTGCGGACTGTTTTCTCCGGAAGCACGTGCCGTTGAATCTTCCAAAATAAGGAACTCACTCACCAACATCGACAGATTCGTCGATGTTATGGGATTCGATAAAGTTGCAAAAATCGACACATCGATCACCAAAAACAATGTCGACGACAAAAGAAAAGGATTCAACACGTTCATCGTCATGGAAGGACAGGTTCACGGCAGCAACATCACCGAAATCGAATGCATCTCAAACGATGAGAAAATGGGCGGTATCTTCGATGTTATCGTCAATGATCACATCTACGATTTCAAGACCGGTGCGCCGCATAAAACCGAAGAAATCAGAGATGATATGGACGAGAATAAAAAGCACGAGTTCAACATGGAGTATCAGTGCATGTTCTATCTCTCCATGCTGGAAGAGAAAGTGAAGAGCGGTAAACACACATTCTCGCTCTTCTACACCAACGACAACATCAACAAAACGGCAACGGGAACGGAATTTGAGATAAAATCCAACATGAGACATGTCGAACTCATCGACGACAGAGAATACTACATCAGAAACTACCTTGCAAAAGAAAAAGTTCTGAAGAAAACCTACCAACCTGTCGAAAACTGCACCGATGAATTGGTCGGCATGATTCTCTCTGCCGGTGAAGACGAACTCAGAAGAATCTCCGAACTGCTGTCCGATAAAAGTGCAAAATACGACGTAACCGCAGATCCCGTCTGCATTTCCGTGACTGAATTTATCATGAACAGAACAAAACTTCCCAACAGCAAAGCGAAGAAGATCTCGGAAGGATTCATCAAAGACATCGTAAAAACGATTGATAAGGAAATATTCTGCTCCGGAGACACACTTTTAGTCACAAGAAAAGCACTTGAAGATTTCAGAAAACAGGTCGCCAGAGACTACGACCGTGCGAAGAAAATGTACGGCAAGAGTCACCCCGCAATTCCTGTGATAAACTGCAGAAACTGCTACTTTAACGACATCTGTACTGCAATGCCCGTAGAAGGAGGTGAAACCGATGCATGAACTCAACGAACAACAGAAAGAGCTTGCGAACACAATCGACGGAATGGTTGTGGTAGACGCAGGTCCCGGAACGGGAAAGACAACAACAATCGTGGACAGATACATCAATCTGATTAAGAACAACATCGACCCGATGGACATTCTGATGCTGACGTTCACCAACAACGCAGCCGAGGAGATGAAAGCGAGAATTACGACGGAACTCATCGCACTCGACACCGACGGCAGTAATGTTTACAAGAAACTCGCCAAAAACGTGAGAACAACGACATTCGATTCGCAGTGTCTGAGCATCGTTCTCGATTCTCCGGAATGTGTAAACGAGTTCTTCGGCGTGAAAGAATCTCTTTCGAGAAATGCACGTTTGGTTGAGAACGAAACTCTCAACCGCGATTATTTCCGCAGATTCTATGCAAAATTCATTAACGAACACTCGGACAGATACCGCAAGAAGGGCTGCGATCCCGCCGCTCTGATGAGCAACAGAGTCGACGATGTGTTCAGAATAATCAACAGACTCATGTCGCGCGGAATAATGCCTTTGGAATACGAATGGTTCGACAAAGGCCAGAAAATGGTCGAAGGCAGAACCGAAGAAGTATTCCGCATCCTCTCCGCAAGGAAGGAAGATGTCGCCGAAGCTGTCGCAGACATGAAGAAAACACCCGAAGATTTCACTCTGCCCGAAATCAATGAGAGCGAAGAAATTCCGGATGATTTCCTGCGTTTGATATCGAACGAAGACCGCACGATGCTGTTGGAATTCATCCGCGACGTTTACTACGGATACATCAAAACATCGATTGCGGACAACAGACTCACATTCGGTCTTGTCGAATTGTTTGCTTTTGCGATTCTCTACTCGGACAGACGCTCACGCGAAATGCATTCCGTGAGTTACATGACAATCGACGAGTTCCAGGACACAAACGAACTTCAGCTGAAGATCTGTCTTCTTCTGCTGAAAAAACCGAATCTCTGTGCAGTCGGCGACTGGAAACAGGGAATCTACGGTTTCAGGTTCGTTTCCATCGACAACATAGTGGATTTCGATGACAGAGTGGATCTTTTCATCACGGAACTTAACAGAAACGACGGACTCGTTCCCTTCGGAATGCCTTCTGTGAAACACATCAACTTCACGGAAAACCACAGAAGCACTCCGCTTATTCTGGAAAAGACGTTCAAATCCCTCGAACTCAAAGGAAACAAAGACGAGAATATCGTAAACGGCGAAATCGTCATGCTGAACTCCGCCAAAGAGAAAATCTTCGGAAATCATACTGCGTTCGATATGATTGTGTCGAAAACACGTGACGATGAGGTTGAAGACATTGTTAAGAGAATTCTCGAATACGTCTCCAACCCCAGATACGTTGTTGTTGACAGAAACGGCGAGAGGGAGATGAAATTCAGTGACATTGCCGTACTCTGCCGCAACGGAAAAATGTGCAGAGAAGTACTCGAAAGGTGCGCTCAGTACCACATTCCGGCTTTCTTCCAGGGTGAATTGGAAGTAATGTCGACGAGAGAAGGCAAATTGGCACTTGCGTGGATGAGATATGTCAATAACTCAAAGGATAAGAAGGGAATGATGGCCATTCTTTCCGACAGAGGATATCCGCTTTCCAAGATCGAACCGATACTCGGAAAAGAGGGAACATTCGATATGCCCGTCGAGTTCTCGGATCTCAGAAGCCGCCTTCTGAGAAAGAGGAGAAGACCCAACGATCTCCTGACATCGATATTCGCATTCTACGGATTGGATAACGAGATTACACAGTCGATAATCAACATTATATCGTCTGCTTACAGCGATTCGCTGATGACAATCTCCGACCTGATCAGACTGATCGAAGACGACATCGCAAACGGCACGAAATACGATGTCGAGCCGTCGCTTGATGCGGAAGCTGTAACTATACAGACTATGCACAAGTCCAAGGGATTGGAGTATCCTGCAGTAATAATCGCGGGAATCAACAAGAGATCCATGCCGAACACCACCGGCGAGAAATCCTCTCTGAGATATTCCGACAGATTCGGAATCAGATGCACCAAAGAATACAGGATTACCGAAGTCGACGGTGTCACATACGAAGGAATTGTAGATTCATGGAGACACAGGATTCTGAAGACTGTTGATGAAAAAGATTACTCAGAAGACAGGAGGCTCATGTTTGTCGCAATCTCGAGAGCAAAACAGTATGTTACCGTTACGTCGAGCGATCCGTCACCGTTCTTCATCGGACTCGGCGAAGGAATGGATTCCGAGGATGAAAAAGCAAAAGTTCTCGAAGACACCGTAACAAAGCTTTCCGATGCACCTGTTATCGGAGAATACACCGTAAGACGCAGAAGCCTGTCTCCCCACGACTTAATGGGTGTGTTCAAAGACCGTGTCGACGACACCGAAGGAGAAGGTACCAAATACGGAACCAAGGTCCACGAAGCTGCCTATTCCATGTGGAGAGGCAACAGGTACGATGATTCACTGAAAGAATGCGGCAGAATCAGAGAAATCCTCGATTCGGTAAAAGATGCAAAAACATCTGCGGAAGTAAGATTCGTCCTTCCGATTGATGATGTATCAATCAAAGGAGCAATCGATCTGATGGCCGAATTCGACGATCGTATCGAAATCCACGACTACAAGACCGACGGTACGAAGGCAAACAGGAAACTGTACGAATTACAGCTCAGCATCTACGCCGCAGCCGTTGCTTCTACAACAGACAAACCGATCGAGTGTTACATTGACTACCTCAACATCGGTTCGGATAAAGTGGAAGATATAACGGATATCAACGGAATTAAGTCTGTTGTCAGGAGATATTATGAGCAGATAGACAGTGCCTGACTTTCCTT
>CAVFUJ010000067.1:0-6863 GCA_963625795.1 Anaerovoracaceae bacterium | reverse complement strand
TTAGTGGTCCGCGAGTTCAAATCTCGTCCCTTGCACCACTTTTATCATTCTAAAGGGAAGAGCCGAAGGCTTTGATTTCTTTCTCAAATCAATCTTTCAGTGAGTTATAGAACTCCGTTACGGAATCGAAAATAATCTCGGCACCCGCATCGTTCCATTCTTTCTCGGTAAACGATCCCGACAGTACCGCAACGAATCCCGCACCCGCATCTCTCGCACACAGATAGTCCATCAGATGGTCTCCGAAGTAAAGAATTTCATCGGGTTTTACGTTCAGTTTTTCGGCCATATGTTCCATGGCAACCGGAGAAGGCTTCGCTTCCCATTCCGGATAGTCATCCCTTGCAACCAATCCGTCCAACTTATCGTATACGTTGCATCTCTTCAGTGCAGTCTCCGCATACTCTCTGCACCCTCTCGTAAGAACACCCGTAATCAGTCCCGACGAGTGAATATAATCCAACAGCGGAAGAGATCCTTCAAACGGTCTCGCTTCATCCACTCTTTCCATCTCAATGTCACGGATTACTTTACAGATGTTCACATCCGCCTTACGAAGAACTTCTTCATCGTAATGCTCTCTGAGATAACGTATTCCCGAGTCAAGATTGAATTTGAATTCCTCGCTGCGGTCGATTGCACTCTCCGGAACACCTAATTTAATCATCTCCTCGAATGCAAGGTCTGCCATCTTCACATAGTCGACATGGGTATCGATAAGAGTACCGTCCATGTCGAAACAGACCGCTTTGTACTTAGAATCCAATCTCATCTGTCATCCAGAATATCAGCCTCCGATAAATACAGTGCCGTCCGTGACCGAAGGTCACGGCGCAGATTATAACCGTATGTTCTCAATACGGTGAAACATATGGATCTGTTCGACGCCACAAGAAGAGAAATCCTGTCCAAACAGGCACCCCTCGCAAACCGCGTCAGACCTAAGACTGTCGACGAAGTCGTAGGACAGGAACATGTACTCGGTAAAGATAAGTTACTTTACCGTTTGATCAAAGCCGACAGAATCAGTTCTCTTATTCTCTACGGCCCTCCCGGTACAGGTAAGACTACTCTAGCACAGGTTATAGCAAACACAACCCAAGCCGATTTCAGGGAAATGAACGCTACATGTGCCGGAAAGAAGGACATGGAAGATGCCGTGAAACACGCCCAGGACATTCTGGGAATGAACGGTAAAAGAACCATTCTCTTTATCGACGAAATCCACCGTTTCAACAAAAGTCAGCAGGATTATCTTCTTCCTTTTGTAGAGAACGGAACAGTAGTTCTTATCGGCGCCACCACGGAAAACCCGTACTTCGAAGTCAACCGTGCGTTGATTTCACGTTCTACCGTCATAGAATTGACTCCTCTTACCAAAGAAAATATCATTACAATACTCAACCGTGCTTTGAATGACAAAGAACACGGTTTGGGTAATGAGAACATTATTGCAGAACCCGACGCAATAGAATTTCTCGCAGACGTATGCAACGGCGATGCAAGGAACGCACTAAATGCGCTGGAAATAGCCTTCCTGACCACGGACCGCGATACCGAGGGAAATATACACATCGACCTTGACGTGGCTTCTTCGTGCATTCAGAAGCGTGTATTGGGCTACGACAAAGACGGAGACAATCACTATGATACAATCTCCGCTTTCATCAAGAGTATGCGCGGTTCCGACCCGGACGCAGCTGTATACTACTTGGCAAGAATGCTGTATGCCGGAGAAGATATCAGATTCATCGCAAGGCGCATAATGATATGCGCATCCGAAGACATATCCAATGCAGACCCTCAGGCATTGGTAGTTGCTACGGCCGCTGCGCAGGCCGTAGAACGCATCGGAATGCCTGAGGCACAGATTATCTTAGCTCAGGCTGCGTCGTACGTTGCGTGTGCCCCAAAGAGCAATTCTTCAATTGCCGCAATAGAGAAGGCAATGAACTCTGTGAAGAACGAACCCATCGGTCAGATTCCGCCTTATCTTAAGGATGCACACTACAGCGGAGCCAAAGAACTCGGACGCGGACTGACATACAAGTATCCTCACGATTATCCGGACCACTACGTGGAACAGCAGTATCTTCCCGACGAAATCAAAAATGAAAAATTCTATATTCCGTCGGACAGCGGTTACGAAAGATCTATCAAGAGATACTTCGAGAAATTAGGTAAGGATTAATTTTCATCGCAGATTTTCGTAATCTGCTCTATGAATCCGTACGTACCCGTACCTCCGCCTACGTCGGGCGTACGGAAACCTCTCTTGTAAGCTGTACGTACTGCATCCCACAGTTTTTCTCCTTCCTTCTTGAATCCGAGGAAGTCTAACATCATTGCGGTACATCTCAGCGTAGCGGTGGGGTTTGTTGAATTGTACCCAACCAACTGAGGATTGGAACCGTGTAACGGCCTGAACAGTCCTCTGGAACCGTTTACCGATGCACAGGGGATGAGATATCTTCCTCCCGTCAATTCCGCAGTGAAATCGGAAAGGATGTCGGAATACGGGTTATACGATAAAACAAAACTGTCATCCAAGGGTTCCGTGGTCATCTTCGCCGCAAGAGCGGCAAGTGAGGACTCGGAATAAGGAATTGAAAGATTGCTCATGTGCTCTCTGCAGGCACTGACAAAAGATTCATCCGCTTCGGTCTCCGCACCGTGGCAGGCGCAGATTACTCTTTCGGGTTTTTTGTCGTCAATATATTTTCCCGCGAGATTCAGCATTCTTTCCGTTTCAAGGTAAGGATAAGACCTCATAATCTCGATACTGTCGATGCCGTTTATCTCAGTCATATTGGCATCGTCCGCATCGCTTCTCAGGAATGTCATATCCGTCGAAACGGAACCCAATTCAGGTATCACGGTTTCGACACGCCTGATGTTGAGCTCCAGTCTCATTCTTCTTTTGATTTCTTTGACAGGATTCCTGAAAGACCTGTCGTCGGAGGGGACGGTGATGCAGCCCATAAGGACTGCATCGCTTTCATCTACTGCCTCCATCGTCGACACCGGCAGGGATTCCCCCGATCTTCTGTAGCATTCATATCCGCAGTCTGCGGATATGATCTCCGCATCGACAGCCATGGCTTTCAGTACGGATATCGCTGCACTCGTGACTTCGGGACCTATCCCGTCGCCGGGGAGGACGGTGATTTTCTTCATCAGAGTCTGTCCTCGACGGCTGCCATAATCAGCGGGAGGTTGATTGTCGCATCTCCTTCGACAGTCATCTTCTTGGCGTTTGCCTTGACTTTACCCCAGGAGACCGCTTCCCTGATCTGTGCACCGGAAAGCGAACCGTCGTATTCCTGTGCCGTTGTAAGGTAAATTGCATAATCCAATCCGCCGCGGAACTGATTCCACCAGATAACGTGGTGTTTGGAGATTCCTCCTCCGATGATGATTGCACCCGTGGATTTTGCTTCATCGGTCATTTCGCTGAGCATCTGCTCATCGCCGAAAAGATCGATTCTCAGTTTCCTGTGCATCTGATAGTACATCCAAAGCTGACATCCGAAGGAACCGTCCGTGATTCCGGGGACTACGATGGGAACGTTGTGCTTGTGGCACTGATAGAGAAGAGAATCCTCGCTGTTGAGTCTCGCACCGACCTGGTCGATGATTTCGTGTGTTGTCATTGAGGTTGTGTCTTTGAAGATATCATCGAACATCGGAAGGAGGTTATCTTCAAGAACGATTCCGTAGCAGTCGTCGGGAACGAGAACGTTTCCGAGTCTGCTGATGCTGTTGTCCCTGAGTTTTGCGTCATCCATCTGGAAGTCGCCTTTGTAGTATGCCGCCCATGTCCTTGAAAGATCGTGGTCGAGTGTACCGCAGGTTGTGATGATAAGGTCGATGTAACCTTTCTTCACCATATCGACGATGACACCGCGTGTACCGGTTGCCATAATGCATGCGGGGAACGAAAGAATGCGGAGGCAGTCCTTCTTCTTGAACATCTTCTCAACGATGTCCGCAGCATCGGAGAGCTTCTGTGCCGTGAATCCTCCGGACTTACCCATCATCTTGACGAGATCGTTCGCTGTCATGCCTTTCTTCAGTTTTATGTCCTTGACTTCAACAAGTTTCTTGTTTTCAAAAGTTGCCGTCATGGTAATCTTCCGTTAATCGGCGGTTACGGCCTCTTATTAGATAAGGGTATCAATCGCGTGAAGTAAAATTCTCTCCGAAAGAGAGAATGCACAGGGGCCGTCAGGCCCCCTGTGCAGAATAATCACGGAAATAAATTCAGTCCTTCTTCCTCAGCAGAGGCAGAGCATGAAGCATAAAACCGATCATACTCTTCTTCGAACCGAACAATCCTTCGGTCATCTCAGACTGAATCTCAGTACCTTCTTTCGTATACGGTGTCCACCACGGATCGTTCGGCCATTTTCCTTTGTCTTCGTGAAGATGCTGTATCTCCATCAATTCAACGAATCCTTCGCCTCCGTGGCTCTTTCCGAATCCGCTTCTCTTGGTTCCTCCCCACGGGAGAGAAGGCATACCGTAGTTGTACAGCAGATTGTTCACGTTCACCATTCCTGATTCCATCTTTGAAGCTAACATATGTCCGTGTTTTATGTCCGAAGTCCAAACCGAACCTCCGAGAGCGTAGGGACATCTGTTGTTGAGTTCTATCGCTTCATCCTCGTTATCAAAAGGAACAACCGTAGTAAACGGTCCGAAGACTTCCGTCATGTACAGTTCGCTGTCTGTGGGTATGTCCGTAATTACGGCGGGTTCAAGGAACCATCCTTTCAGTCCTTCGACTCTCTTTCCGCCGTACACAACATTCGCACCCAACTCTCTTGCTTTCTCAACAGCATCGAGAACTTCGTTCATTGCCCTTTCATTAATCACGGGACCTATAGAAATCGTGGGATCTTCATAATCATATCCGATTTTGAGAGTCTTTACCCTCTCGACATACCTCTTCAGGAACTCGTCGTAAATCTCTCTCTGAACCATTATTCTCTGCACACCGACGCATACCTGTCCCGAGTTCACAAACGAACCCCAGACCGCAGCTTTTACCGCTCTGGCTATATCTGCATCTTTGAGGATAATCATAGAATCGCATCCGCCCAATTCCAGTGAAACGGGAATGAGATTCTTAGATGCGGATTCCATAATCTTCACGCCGGTATCCGTCCCGCCCGTGAACATTATTCTTCTTATCTTTTCATTCGAAGTCAGTGCACTTCCGATTCCGGGACCGTGTATACAGATAACCAAATCTTCCGGAAATCCCGCTTTCTTGAACAGTGAAGCAATTAATTCTCCGCACAACGGCGTGTCCGAAGACGGTTTCAGTATCACCGAATTTCCCACGGCAACGGAGGACATTGTCTCCGTAAAGGGAATACAAACAGGGAAGTTGTACGGCGCAATACAGGCGGTAACTCCCGCAGGTCTGTATTCAATGTAAGATCTTCTTCCCATCGCCTTCATCATCAAATCCATGGGTTCAATCTTTCTCTTAACTTCAAATTTAAAACGACTGAGCCAGTCTGCACAGTATTTGGCATGTGCCGCTGAAACAAAGAATTCGGTGTTGATACATTCGGCCTTCGGTTTTCCCGTTTCTTTATGCACCGTAAGGCCCAATTCCTCAACTTCATCGGCAATCAGAGTACTGAGTTTCAGGAAGAGTTTTCTTCTCTCTTTCGGAAGTACTTTCTCCCATTCCTTCTGAGCCTTTTTGCTTCTTCCGATGATTTTATCCAAATCACCGACATCAACCGTTTCCACCGAACCGATCTCTTCCAACGTGGCAGGACAGTAGGATACCAATCTTCCCATACGTACCGGATATCCTTTATCGGTATTAAGTACCGAAGGTGGAAACACTAATTACCATCTCATTCTATCTCTCAGACGATATCGGATGATGGTTATCGAGAGAAACTGCGATTATTCTCAGCTTAGAGAGAAACTCTGCGGAAAGAAGGTGCTGATATGCAGATGCGGAACATGCGCATCTCTGTGCAACGGCATCGGCAGCGAAGCATCCGCCGATACATTATCGCAGAAGTTACAGTCGGACGGAATTACCGTAACAGGAATGATATCGACATCCGCCGCATGTATTATGAAGAAGGTCAGAAAGCTTTCCGGGGATATCGAAAACAATGATGCGGATATTATTCTGGCACTTACGTGTAACGTAGGTGCGGAAAACATCCGCAGGATAATGCAGATTGATGTCATCAATCCGATAGATACCCTCGGGCCCGGATATCTCGACGAAGAAGGAAAACCGCATCTTTCCGACGGTTCGGAACCTTCTGACATGTCTTCTCCTTTCTGCTAGAGCAAAGTGAATCAGATTTCTTCGGAGATGATGAACGGTTCTTTGTCCGAGAATGCAATACCGTAGAGAATCGTCTTCCCTTTCAGACCGTAGGTATATTCTCTGTCCTTAATCTGCTGAAGGGCGGCTTTCGCATCGCGTTCAAGACGGCTGTCATCTGAAGATCTCTTTAGTTCCATAACGACATTCGGCCCTGTGCCTTTTTTCTTCGTCATCAGAATGTCTGAAAACCCTCTTCCGTTTTCGAAATCGGCCTTGATATCGTAATTTCCGAAAAGACACATCAGCATCGCAGCAATAAACGTCTGATAGGAATTTTCGCTGATTAGTGCGCGGGAGCTGATCCCACCCATAAAAATTTCTTTCAGCGATTTTTTCATAGCATTGACATTACTGGACATCAGCGCTTTGGAGAATCTTTTGAGAACTTTCGCTTTACTGTCACTGCCGAATACACTGCGCGATACGACCTGTGAAAACACAATGAACAGATCTCTGTTGGGTATTGACAGAAGATATTCATCGTCATTTT
>CAVFUJ010000066.1:2011-6945 GCA_963625795.1 Anaerovoracaceae bacterium | reverse complement strand
GGAATGGACTACATCCAATGCGGTTTTCTTTTCCGAGACCATCAAAACGGTTTTTCCTTCGTTAATCGCAGTTGTGATTATTCCCGTAATTACCTGAGACTTACCTGTTCCCGGAGGTCCCTGAACTACGATTCCGTCTTCGGAAACAAGTGCTTCGATTACCTTCTCCTGAGCGCTGTTCAGGTGATTGATGTAAGTGATGTCTCTCTCCTTTACGTCGGGACCCGACACAGTGAGATCTTCGGGTTCGTTTTTGGGGTTTGATATTAAGTCATCAAGAATTCTGTTGATGTTTTCCTTTGTCGCCAAAGAATCGAAATCTCTCTGAATCGAATTGGAATGGAGAGGAAATCTTCCGAGGACGAGGCTGTGTCTTACCGTGAGTTTGTCTTTACTTTCGGGTCCTGTGAATTTAATGACTTTATGTTCCGTGTCTTCGAGAACTATGCCGTTTTCACGGTAGAAAGACATCATTTTTTCCGAGATATTCTCAGTATCGTCAATCACGCAGTCGGGTAACGCTCCTTCTTTCCTGTCCGCTCTCATTGCTGCGAGTACGAGGGTGTTGTTGAACACCGGATCTCTCGAATCGTCGTATGAAAGACTGAAAGCGTGATTGTTTCTTTTCAGTTTTACAGGAAACAGCATTAACGGAGCCATTACGCGGAAATCTTCGGAAAGATATCCGTCGGCGAAGGGATATGCAATGAATAAATCGGTAATTCCCTTTTCTCTCAAATCGCGGAGTGCTTCCCTGTAAATCAGGTTCAGTCCTTCGTACTTTTCTTTGTCGCTAATATCACAGAGGAATATCTCTTCCCCGCCGATTATATCGGCGGGATTGTAAATGTTGAAAGATGTAAGATCGCACATTCTGCTCTTTGACATCCTGGGACAGTACAGCAGAGGATTTCCTCTGCTGATATCCGTTAACTTCTTCTGAAGATCTTTCAGAGCGTTTTCGGATGCACCTGTAAGAGGAACGGATCTCGCCGCCGTTCTGATGTATTTACGGGTAATGAGAAGGAAACTTTCTCCGTATTTTTCCGCAAAGGTATCCCCTATACCTTTGATCATCAGAAGATCTTCTTTCTTCGCGGGAAGCCTTTCCGCCATATCATACAGAGATTCATCCGAACAGATTCTCGGTTCCCTTCCGCCGACGGTATGTTCCCTGCGGAGTGCGTCCCTGAGTGTCCTGAGTTCGTCGTATACGGCGCTGCAGTCTTCCATGTGTATCGGAGGGTATGTGGGGAAGGTAGATAAGCAATGTCAGTCATCTTCGGAAATATGGAATTCAAATGTCCCGGAGGAGGTAACTTCGGCACCCCGTCGCTGAAAATAAAGAAGTGTCCCGAATGCGGTGCGGATATCGAATTATTTTCAACGGATGTGAAAGCAACATGTTACAACTGCGGGTTCGTTGCGTACAACGATTTGAATTCATGCATATTCTACTGCGAACATGCGAGAGAATGCATCGGATCCGATGCATACGACAGAATAATGGCGCAGGTTGAGAAAGAAAAGGTATGAATATGCGGGCCTTCGGCCGCATATTCACCCCGTTTATGTTATATCCGTTGTATTGTTACTTCACTCGGGAGTGAATCCTGCCATGAGTTCGAGGAATAAGGGCGTCGATTATCCGAAACATACGTTATGGTACCGTTTCTGCCTGTGGGTATTGGGACACGGTATTGTACTGCCGGTAGTGAAAAGGCATTACAACATACGTACCGAAAGATACACCGGAAAAGTGGAACGTCCGTGTGTTCTTACGTATAATCACGTCTGCGACTACGATTTCCTGGGAGTGCTGACATCTTTCAGGCACTACGGAAGATTCATCATAAGCGACGCACTCTTGAGAAAGCCTTCTCTGAGAAGACTGTTACATTTCGCGACAAACGGAATCTACCGCCGTAAGGGGGAGAAAGCCGACGATGCAGTCAAAGCAGCAAAAGCAACCATAGAGAAAGGAATCAGCGTTTTCATGGCGGCCGAAGGCGAAGAATCTCCCAACGGTGTTACCGCCGAAATCCGCGGACGTACGGGCGAGATGATCAAGTATCTCGATGCAGACTTAATCACATTCAGAGTGGACGGCGGATATTTCCTGAAACCGAAGTGGGCCGACAGCCGTTCGAACGGTCCGCTGCTGGGTCATGTGGTGAATGTTTACAAAAAGGAAGACCTGGAGAAGATGTCTTCCGAAGAAATCAACGAAATTATCTACAGAGATCTCTACGTAAACCACTACGATTGGAACCGTGAAAACAGAGTGGTTTACGACCGTGAAAACCGTGCGGAACATATGGAAAGATTGGTTTTCAGGTGTCCTCAGTGTAAGAAAGACGGACATCTTCACAGTCACGGAGACACATTATCATGCGATGCGTGCGGATATTCCGTAACGGTAGACGAATACGGATTCTTCAACGAAGGCGCCGTATTCGACAATCTCTACGACTGGGATATGTGGCAGAGGTCCGAGTTGGTGAAAGAATCGGAATCGTGGAATGATGACGATGTAATAACATCCGACGAACACTGTGTTCTTAAGATAATGTCAGGCGATGACGCAGTCACCGCCGATGATGATGTTACAATATCAATCACCCGCAAAGAAGTCATTCTGAAAGGAAATTCCGCAGATATCCGTATTCCGTTGGAAGCCAAGATGAATATCGTCGCCGTCAGAGGCGGATGCGGAATAACATACGACGGGAAATATTACCGTGTTGAGCCGAAAACACCGTCATGCATGAGAAGATACAGAACAATTCTCAGAATCATCCGCAATGAGAAATATTTAGGATGATATTTCCGCAGCATGAGGAAAAATCTCGGTGTAAAACCCTGCCTGTATCCCGAACCCGTACTGATTATCGGTACATACGACGAAGACGGCACGCCCGATGCAATGAATGCCGCATGGGGAGGCATTCACAACGACGATGAAATCTGCATCTGTCTCTCCGCGAATCATAAGACTGTCAGCAACCTCCTGAAAAAGAAAGCATTCACGGTAAGTTTCGCAACCGCTGACACAGTCATTCCCTGCGACTATGTGGGAATCGTTTCGGGAAACGACGTAAAGGATAAGTTCGCGAAAGCAGGATTCACTGCAGTAAAGAGTGAATTCGTAGACGCTCCGATTATTCAGGAACTGAAGATGTCCGTCGAATGTACCGTCAAAAGCTACGAAAACGAAGAGCTCATCGGAAAGATTATCAATGTATCAGTCGACGAATCGATTCTGACCGACGGGAAGGTAGATGTGTCCAAACTCAGACCCGTCGTGTACGACGGTCTGAACCACGACTACCTTGAGATAAAAGGCAAGGTGGGCAAAGCATTCTCGGACGGTAAAAAACTTATCCGCGGGTGATTAAACTCTACGGTTCGTATGTCTGAAGACGGCATACGGATGTCGGTTTTCAGACGCCCTGTTGTTTTCATTACGGGGCGGTCTGACAACCCTTATACGTATTATTCCCTAATAAGGGGCCATTCCATTTATCGGAGGAAATGACAATGGAGAAGAAACAGATCATCGCAATCGCAGCGGTTGTAGTAGTAATCGTTGCTGCGGTCGGTATCGCACTCGCAATGAACAACAACGGCGGAAATTCCGGTAAGAAAATCAACTCCGTCGACGATCTCAGCGGTGCAACCATCGGTGTCGTGAAAGGATACACCGGTGAAACATTCGTGCTCTTGGACAAAGAGGACGAAGTTCTCAGCAAGGATACTAAAGTCAACGCATACACTACAGGTGCAGTGGCAATCGATGCACTGAAACAGGGATATGTCGACTGTGTCATCATCGACGAACAGCCCGCAAAGAAATTCGTCGAGAAGAACAGCGGACTGAAGATTCTCGATACAAAATACATCGAAGAGAGCTATGCATTCGCAGTCAAGAAAGGCAACACAGACCTTCTCGGACTCATTAACGGTGCACTCGATGCACTTAAGGAAGACGGTACACTCGCAAAGATTGAGGCATACTACTACGAAGGAACCGGCGAGAAATACCAGAGAGCAGACAAAGATTACAGTGAAGGCACACTCCACATGATTACCAACGCATACTTCCCTCCCTATGAATCATTCGAGGACGGCGGAGACAGCGGAAAGATTGTCGGATTGGATATCGATGTTATGGAAGCAATCTGTTCAGAGCTGAAGATGGAACTCGTGTGCGAAAGTATGGAGTTCGGCTCACTGATCGGTGTGCTTGAAGGCAGCAAAAACACCGATAACTACGTTATCGGCGCAGGTATGACAGTCACCGAAGAGAGGAAAGCGAGTGTTGACTTTACCTCTTCATACACAACATCGGTACAGGTCATCATCACAAAAGCCTGAATGAAACAATGAGGAGAGGCAGATTCGATGTCTTTGTGGGACGATATCTACAATGCATTCATCTACAACGACCGTTGGGAGTACGTATTGCAGGGTCTTGAAAACACCATTATCCTCACGGTGATGGCGCTGTTCCTCGGATTGATTTTGGGTGTATTGATTGCAACCGTAAGAACAATCCATGATAAAAACGGAAAACTGCCGATCCTCAATATCATCTGCAGAGTGTACGTCACGGTCATACGCGGTACCCCTGTGATGGTTCAGCTTCTTATCATCTACCTCGTCGTGCTCACGCCGAGTGTAGTCGGATTCAGAGTGAACCCGCTGATAACGGGTTCACTCGCATTCGGTTTAAACTCCGCAGCTTACGTTGCGGAGATTGTACGTTCCGGTATCAACGCCGTACCTGCAGGTCAGTTCGAGGCTGCGAGAAGTTTGGGATTATCCTTCGGTGCGATGATGACAACGGTCATCTTACCGCAGGCGGTGAAGAACATTCTTCCCGCATTGTGTAACGAAGGAATCAGTCTTCTGAAGGAGACGTCCATCTGCGG
>CAVFUJ010000066.1:0-2001 GCA_963625795.1 Anaerovoracaceae bacterium | reverse complement strand
ATTAACGAAATCGTATGAGATTATTCAGTCATTCACATATCAGGCAATGGTTCCTCTGCTGGGAGTTGCACTGATTTATCTGATTATGGTGATGGCACTCACCGCATTGGTACACAGACTTGAAAGGAGGCTGAACGCAAATGCAATCTGATTCGGATATACTGATTGAAGTAAGAAATCTCCGCAAATCTTTCGGTGAGCATGAGGTTCTGAAAGGAATCGATGCGCAGATAAGGAAAGGAGAGGTAATTTCCATTATCGGTCCTTCCGGATGCGGTAAATCCACGTTCCTGCGTTCTCTGAATCTTCTCGAAGAGCCTACGGGCGGTTCTGTATTCTTTGAAGGTACGGAAATTACCGCAAAAGGTGTGGATGTGAATAAAATCCGTCAGAAGATCGGAATGGTGTTCCAGCAGTTCAATCTCTTCCCGAACATGACGGTGAAGAAAAACATCATGCTGGCTCCGACTCAGTTAAAATTAATGACGGAAGAGGAAGCATCGGACAAAGCGGAAGCACTGCTTGCAAGGATAGGTTTATCGGATAAAGCGGACCAGCGTCCGCAGAGGCTGTCCGGAGGACAGCAGCAGCGTATTGCGATTATACGTGCGCTGGCTATGAATCCGGATGTGATGTTATTCGATGAACCTACATCCGCATTGGACCCGGAAATGGTCGGCGAAGTACTTTCTCTGATCAAAGATTTGGCCAAAGAAGGAATGACGATGCTTATCGTTACACACGAGATGGGATTCGCAAGAGAGATTTCGGATCGTGTGTTCTTCATCAACGACGGTGTGATTGCGGAAGAGAACACCCCTTCGGAGTTATTCGGCAACCCGCAGAACGCACGTCTGAAAGAATTCCTTTCCAAAGTTCTGTGATATCCGGAGCGGGCTCCGCCCGCTCCGATATGCGGATATAATCAGTTGTCAATGACACATTATGGCAGTATCCGCGGTTCTTTACACTTCAAACACGGGATTCACGAAAGAGTATGCGGAAATACTCAGTGAGAAGATTTCTCTTCCTGTGTATCCTCTCGGAAAAGAGAAGATACCCAAGAAAAGCGAAATAATCTATCTCGGATGGGTCGCAGCCGGTTCCGTGAAAGGATATGACAAAGTTTATTCCAAGTATACGGTGAAAGCGGTCTGCGGAGTGTGCATGGGATTCACGGGTTCTCAGACCGAAGATATCAGAAAGAAGGACAGAATTCCCGGAGATATTCCCGTATTCACGGTACAGGGCGGATTCGATCCTTCGAAACTTCACGGTTACTACAAATTTGTCATGAAACCCGTTCTGAAGAAGATGGTTCTGCAGTTGGAATCCATTGAAAACAAAACACCCGAAGAAGAACTTGCTTTGGAAATGGTCACCGTCGGTAAGAATCTTGTCAGCGAAAAGAATCTGGCACAGTTAATCGAATGGTATTCGGGACAGTGACGTCCGCAGGACGTCACCGTCCCGTTAACCTATAATAACGCAACACCCTTAGCATCATTTATGGGAGACTGCGGTAAGAAGGCAATCATCATCGTGGACATGCTGAACGATTTCGTCACCGGTTCGCTGAAATGCGACCGTGCACAGAGGATTATTCCTCCGCTGATGAAATTAATCAAAGAAGCAAGGAAGAATAACATTCCCGTGATTTACTCCAACGATGCGCACATCAGAGGTATCGATCACGAGCTGAAGCTCTGGGGAGATCACGCGATTGCAGGTACCGAAGGCGCAGAAGTCATCCCGGAATTGGAACCCGAAGAAGGAGATTATATCGTACCGAAGAGGAGATACAGCGGATTCTACGGTACGGATTTGGATATGCTTCTCAGAGAACTGAATACGGATACGGTAATTCTGACGGGAATGCACGCACACATGTGCGTACGCCACACCGCAGCGGATGCCTACTACAGAGGATGCAACATTATCATTCCGACGGACGGAGTGGATTCTTTCACCGAAGAAGATTATCAGGCAGGTCTGAAGTAT
>CAVFUJ010000065.1:0-6958 GCA_963625795.1 Anaerovoracaceae bacterium | reverse complement strand
CTCGTGGGCATATCTTCTGTTCACGTTCCTCTTCGCTTCGGCACTCATACTCGTAAGTATTGCGTACGGGAAGGGAAAGAAAACTCAGACCTGTGTCTGATTTTCCTGTTTCTTCAGACCGTGAATCTCCGCATACATCGCGCCGGCCAAAATCAATACACAGCCGACAATCTGCAGTACAGTCATCGTCTCACCGAGTAATATTGCAGAGAACACAACCGCAGACAACGGTTCGAGATACCCGCTTATCGACACGGTCTGAGCGCTGAGAACGGTTATCGTTGAGAAGTACAGCAGACATCCGAGTCCCGTGTTCACAAATCCCAGGAACAGTATGTTGCCCCAATCGGATGCGTTGATGTGTATGTCAACGTTCCACGTAACAAGAACATACAGCAGAACAATCAGGAAGGAATACAGCAACTGCAGTGAGGAGTTCTCCAATCCTCCGACCTTGTACGCCAATTTTCCGAAGATAACCATCGTTGCATGTGCCACAGCGGAACCTGCGGAGTAAACGTAACCCATCACGTTCACATCCGTTCCCAAAGCGGGAGAACACATCAGCCCCGCCCCGATTGCAACAACAATAAATCCCGCCGCCTTCGGCAACGTGAGTTTTTCATTGAAAATAAACGGCGACAGCACCATAACCAATGCCGGACCGCAGTAGTAAATCATCGACGAAACGCTTACTCCGACGAGTATGTACGCCTCATAGAGCATAATCCAACTTACACCCATGGAAACTCCGGAAATCAGGATGTAAGTCATCTGTTTTCTGTCGGAGATTGCGGCTTTGTATCTTCCTCCGCCGATCAGATACGCAACGATGAGAAGCAGACTTCCGAAGAAAGTCCTCAGAAGAACAATGTGCACACTTGACAGATTTATTCCGTCGGCGACGACTCCGTTGGTACCGAACAGTATCAGCGATATGATAAACAGCACATAGGGCGACGGAATTTTTCTCATCGGATGGTTAAATGAACATTATCTATGTCAATTGATTTATATCAAAAACGAATTAATGTATTCTAAGGAGGAAAGAATCATGCCGAAAAATCTTGAGAAATGCCGTGCATTCGTGACAATTGCGGAAGTTAAAAGTTTCGGAGAATCCGCAAAAATCATGGGCATATCCCAGCCCGGTATCAGCCGTATGATATCCGATCTCGAAGACGAATGGGGATTCAAACTGTTTGACAGAGACAGAAACGGTGTGTCTCTGACCCATGAAGGCGAATACGTTCTGCCGGCAGCGAAAAAACTCTGCAAAGATGCAGATCTCCTCGATGATAAAATCAAGAGTATCAACACCGTGGAAACAGGACACATCTCGATAGGTGTGTTCTCGAGTGTTTCCACACACTGGATTCCCAACATCATCAAGAAATTCAGCGACGATCACCCCGATGTAAAGTACGAACTCCTTATCGGTAACTATTCGGAACTCAGAGAATGGGTCGACGAAGGAAGAGTGGATTTCGCATTCATGAGTTCGGTCGCAACCGGAGATGCGGTAACCACAGTCGTGGAAGACGACGAACTCGTGGCCGTTATTCCCACGAACAACCCGTATGCAAATGAAGAGGTATTCCCGACAAGAGCACTCGCTGAATTCCCGTTTATGCTTCTGAAAGTGGATGAGGACACTGCAATCGATACATATCTGCGTGAAAACGGCATACAGCCCGACATACGCTTCCAGACATGGGACGATTACACAATCATGTCTATGATTGAAAAGGGACTTTGCATCTCGATTCTTCCGTCGCTCATCCTGAAAAGATCTCCGTACAGAGTATGCGTCAAGCACCTGGAAAAACCTGCTTTCCGTACAATCTGTGTCGGAGTCGGAAAAGGGAGGGAACTCTCTGTGGCAGCACAGGAGTTCCTCGGTTATCTCAAATACCGTGACGAAGGCCTTTGATATCAGATATCAAGGGCAATCGTGCTCCCCTTTCTCTTTTCATCGGAATTAGTGACGATTACTTTCCTGTCGATTTCGTTCTTCAGTGCATCGACGTGTGAGATAATTCCGATGAGTATGTTGCCGTCGGACAGCTGATGCAGTACATCCATTGCCTGATCCAGCGATTTCGCGTCCAACGTACCGAATCCTTCGTCCACGAAGAGTGTGTCAATCTTCACACCGCCGCTCATGTGCTGAACGGCATCGGAAAGACCCAGTGCAAGAGAAAGTGCGGCTTTGAAGGATTCTCCTCCGGAAAGCGTACCCGCGGACCTTGTTACTCCGGTCAGTCTGTCTGTTACATCGATACCCAGACCGACCTTGCTGTTTCCGTCGGATTCTTCACGTATATCCATCAGATATCTTCCGCCGGACATCGTCTGCAGTCTTGTGTTGGCGTACGAAAGAACACGTCTGAAGTAAAGCGATTGGACATACGCTTCGAAAGTCTGTCTGCTTCCGGTTTCTCCGAATACAGCCCTTTTCAGATTGATAATGTCCTCACATTCATCCTTGATACGGTCGGCTTCATTATTCGCTTCCGAAATTTCATTGATTGCTTTTCTGTTGTTAGACAGTCTGCCGGAAACGAGAGACGATGACTGATGTACGGCATCGATCTTTTCCTGAATTTCATTGATATTTGCAGTAAGAGATGATAAGTCAACCTTCTCCTTGCCGCTGACAGCACTCAGACGTTCGATCTCATTGTTGACAAGCCTCAGATCTGAAACGTAACCATTGTATCTGTTCCTCATCTCGGTCAACTGAGATTCTTTCGATAAAAGCACATTACACTGTTCTTCCGTCAGATTCCTCTCGGTCAATGCCTCTGAAAGGTGTGTTTTTGCTTCGTCACGTGATGTTTTGTTATCTTCCAGCTGTTTTACAGCATTCTGAAGAGCCTCTTTCGCAGCGGAACAGGCTTTTTCGGCATCGTTGTACTTTGATGTTGCCTTCTCAATCTCACCTTTGATTGCGTCGGCTTTTTTCTGCAGAGAGTTTACTTCCGCATCCAATTCCGACAGAGAACCGAATTCCAATCCTTTCTTCTTATCTTCCAGAGATGCTCTCGCGGTTTTGACTTCCACATCTTTTCCGTCACGTTTGGAAGCTGCAACTTTCAGTTTACCTTCGAGTTCGTTTCTCTCGGCATCAATCTTGTTGTTGAGTTCGTCATTGATTCTGTGTCTTTTTGCAATCTTCTGTTTAAGATCCGGAAGAAGTCCGTCGATTTCCCTCAGCCTGGTTTTTGCCTTGGTCTCCAAATCATTGATCAAATACTCGGCATCATCGATATTCTCGGGATTCAATCCCTTTCCGCTCAGAATTCCGACGATCTTATCCCATTCTTCGGAAACTCTTGCATCTGTGTTGGAAAGATCGGTTTCGAACGCAGCCTTCAATCCGGTGAGTTCGGTTTCTCTTGCACCCAACTCATCGATTTCTTCCTTCGTCGGAATGTCGGTCTGCAGTTCGGCCAATTTTACGTGATGCACGGAACCGCAGACAGGACATGGTTCTCCTTCACTCAGCTTCGATGCAAGAATGCCCGCCTGCGCCATGCTGTATCTGAATTCTTTCTCTGCCTTTTCGGTACTGACATTTTTCAGTTCCGTGAGGATATTTCCGAGTCTGTTTTTTGTATTTTCGGAATTGGATGTGCCCTTTCTCCAGCGTATTACCGAGTCCCTGGCACTCTTAACTGTTGTGTCGTCTTCGATTGATTTTTTCTCTGCGGAAAGCGAAGCATATTCGCCGTCAATACCTTCCGTTTCATTCAGGAAATTGCGGTAATCGATTGTCCTTTCGTTAATCTCGGAAAGTTTCTTTTCGATTGCTTCGTGAGTTACCGTGAGTTCACTCAGTTCCATTTCATCGGCATTCAGTTTCGATGTGAGAGCATCAATCTCTTCGTAAGTGTCCCTGGAACCGTTGAGTAACATCACTTTTGCGACATAACTTTCACGTTCCGGACCTTTGCTTTCCGCAGACTGCTTTGATGAAAGTGCCTCCGAAAGTTCGGAATCGGCGTTTTCGCATCTCCTCTCGGTTTCTTCCTTCAAACTCAGGGCTTTTGTAACTGCAGATTCCGCATCGGATACTTTCTCCGACAGCGGTTTTACGTTTCTTACGATGTCATCGATGCTGCCGCATTCTTTGTTAAGAGATTCCATCTCGGATGACTTTGATACCAACTCTTCTTTCTTGGCAAGATTTTCGGAAAGACTGTCAATATCCTTGTTCAAATTCTCCGCATTTACCCTTTTTTCAACAAGTCCGGTCTTCTCGGCTTCCAATTTTTTCGATTCGGCCTCTTTCTCGGAAATCAAATGCTCATCGGATTCACATTGTTTCTCACAGAGTTTGATAATCTGCTGAGCAAATTCCGAACCCTGCTTCTGCTCCGCCTCCGCTTTCAGCGGCGAATCGTCGGGTATTTCGATCCTTTCCGTAGATGCGGTCAATTTCCTTACCGCACTGTCGTAACTTCTCTCATAATCGGCACTCATCTCCTTGAGCTTGTCCTGGAATCTGTCGATAGGCCCTGTAGAGAATAATCTGCGGAAAGTTTCGGTACGTTCGTCGGTCTTTTCGGTCAGCAACCTTACGAAATCGCCCTGTGCCAGCATAACAATCTGACCCCATTGGTCATGCTCAATGCCGAGCATCTCGACGATCTTCCTGTTGACCTCGTTGATTTTTGTAAGAGGTCTGATTCCGTCCCCTTCCAACAGTATGTCTGCGGGCCTGACGGTTGTACCTTCACCTCTCAGTTTGGGCCTTTCCTGTGCAGGTTTGCGGACTATTGTATATTCCCTGCCGTCGTGTTCAAAGGTTAACTTAACAAAAGTATCGGTTTCGGGCGATGCGAAGTGACTCCTCAGATATCTGTCGTCACGGCTTCCGCTCATTTTCCCGTAAAGTGCGTAGGAAATTGCATCGAAAATTGTAGTCTTTCCCGCACCTGTGTCACCGGTTATGAGGAACAGACCTTTGTTTCCGAGTTTATCGAAATCCACTGTCTGCACATCGGCGTACGGCCCGAATGCAGACATTGTAAGAACATGAGGCCTCATTGGTTCACCCCCGCCTCTTCGAAGAGTTTCTTTACAATCGCTTTCTGACCGTCGCTCATTTCTCTGCCGGTCTTGTTTTTAAAGAATAATTCCAACTCTTCCGTCAGATTCATTGCCTCATCGAATTCTCCGTCCGACAGGAATACCGCATCGCTCTCGGCGGTAACATAGCTTACCTCCATGAGATTGTCAAACACTTCATTGAGTCTCGCCATGTCATTCAGATTCTGATCGCTGAGTCTGACGTAGACGTAATCGTCTTTATGAGTGCCTTCTCTTCCGACATCCAAAACCGAATCAAGCGTACCTTCCAAAAGAACCAATTCTCTCTTCGGTTTCAGAGGAATTGTGCAGTAGGAAACATCGTCGCCGACATCTATTACGGTGACAGATTTCACATCGTCTTTCTCGGAAAGAGAATATTTCAGCGGCGTACCGCAGTAACGGACATTTTCTCTGCCGATGAACTGCGGAGAATGAATGTGTCCCAACGCAACATAATCGAATTTATCGAAAATCGAAGATCTGACACTCTCCGTTCCCCCTACGTAGGATCTCTCTGAATCGCGGATTTTGGGCCTGATTTCTCCGTCAATGACATACTGATGCGTAACGAGAATGTTCTTTCTGTTCTCATTCAAATCGATATGAGCCAGCACTTCCGACAATGCCGCTTCGTAAGTATCTGCGTCACAGTCGTAAATCTTCCTTACAAATGCGGGTTTGAGGAACGGTATCATGTAAACGGTAACATCGCCGATGTCTTCGCTTCTGATGTTGCCGTCGAAATCGCCTGCGATGTAAACGCCGTTGGTACTGAACAGTCTGCTGCCGTATTCCAACCTCTCCATGGAATCGTGATTTCCGCTGACAATGAATGCCCTGATTCCTTTTTTGCTGAGTGCGGTAATGAATCCGTCGAATATGCTGACGGATTCGGATGTCATATTGTTCCCGTCATCGAATACATCCCCCGCGATAAGAACGGCATCCGCTTTTTCTTCTTCCGAAATTCTGACGATTTCATCCAAAATGTATCTCTGATCGTCTGCGAACGACCTTCCGCACAGTCTCTTGCCTAAATGTAAATCCGAAATGTGGACGAATCTCATTGTTTCACTCATCCGAACATTACGTTGGGTTCCGCGAACTGTCCCTCGGAAGTGTTGTCCTCTCTGACTCTTTCTTCCGATTCCTTCTCCTCTCTGATTTTTTCTTCCAATTCTTTCTTGGGTATCAGACACATACTCATCACGCAGTTGGAACGCGTAAAGATGAGTTTCTGATTGAAATCATACCCTTTGATAAAACCGTCTTTAACAGATTTTCTTATGTCTCTGTCAGTCCACCGCTTTGTTCCTTCGGGATCCTTGAGAAGAAAAGTACCTCTGGCCCCTTGTTCTCCGCCGTAAATCAGCATCAGAACTTCCCCTTTGTTATCGTAATTTACCATATGTGTCCCTCCTGTTTATCCTGAAACCATATCATGCGCTGTTCGGCTTATCAAAATACATTTTGTGAAGTGCCATGAAAATCAATGAAGCCTGTCCGTAAGTCATCTCGAATTTCGAACCGTCGATATCTATCGTAACGGTGTATTCATCATTCGAGATTTTGCAGTTAACAACGTGTCCGTTGCCGTAGTTGTTTCTTTTCAAATCGGATTCGAGGTCTCTGTAGGATTTTTCCGACCTCTTTTTAACATTATTTTTGAATATACCCATATCAACCCCTCCTGTTCATCCGAACATTATTCCGGTTCCGACAGACTGTTTCGGAGATTCTTCCGCTCCTTTTGTCCTCTTCCCCATTTCTGTTTCAAAATACTCTTTGGTGACTATGCGCATCTCTCTCACATTATCGGAATAAACGAATGCGGGCCTGCAACTGAAATGCGGATCGT
>CAVFUJ010000064.1:1169-7051 GCA_963625795.1 Anaerovoracaceae bacterium | reverse complement strand
TTATCTACAATGAACTCTATTCTCTTTCTGTAAAGTTATTCACTTTCTAAAACAGTCTTATAACCGACACATGACAGGTTGATGTCGTACAGCTCTTTGGCCTGTTTGACGATAACGTCATTGAACCAGTTCATACAGGGCTGGTCGAAGTAGAATGCAATGGCAACATCCGTTCCCTTTGCTTTCTCTACGATCTCATCCCAGGTCATATCTGCCAAGTTGTCGTGGCTCTTGTTGCCGCCGTTGTTGTTGTTGCTTACAACGACTGCGACTCCTGCAATCACGAGGATTGCGACTACGGCAACTGCAATGAGTGCCTTTGGATCCTTAATCATAATAATCCCGTTGCGGAAAACGTTTGTGTAATTATTTAATTATTTCAGTTTTACCTACAATAATATCCTCTGCAATCAAACTTACAAATACACCAAATGAAACAAAGTTGCATTTTTAATAAGAAAACATGTTGCTTTGTCCTCCGCACACTAACAATCATATGAAACGTTCCGAACATATTCCTAATAATGAAATCCGCAGCGTAAACAGCCCGCAAAACACAGTTTTCCGACCCGATGTCATTGTTTATATCAAACGAAAGTATGCGGATGTCCATGAACGGAACCGGCAGGACAAGGATGCTCGTCCTCGGAGGATACCTCGGAGCGGGCAAGACAACGTTGGCGGTCAACATCGCAAGATCACTCAAAGAAAGAAGAGACAAATCCGTCTCGATCATCATGAACGATCAGGGCGATGTGTTGGTCGACACGGAATATTCCAAAGATGCCGGATTCGACACACGTGACATCATGGGCGGATGCTTCTGCACCAACTTCGATAAGTTCGTATCAAGCGCAAGAACATTGGTCACAACCGGAAAACCGGATGTCATCATCGCCGAACCCATCGGTACATCCACGAACATCATGAGTTCCGTCGTGGCACCCATGAGATCTCTTCATCCCGACGAATTCAGTGTCGCACCGTTTACCGTGGTTGTAGACTGTGTCAGGGCATTGGACATTCTCTCCGAGAAAGAGAAGAGAACCGAAGATACAGTGGACATCATTCCCGCACATCAGATCAGAGAGGCGGAAGTCGTCATTCTTTCCAAAGCCGATTTGGTTAACGAAGATACTATTAAGAAAGTAAAGGAAGCCGTTCTGAAGGTACTGCCCGGAATAAGAATCATAGAATCGTCGTCCGTCGACCTCAGGAACATGGACGAGATTATGGATCTGATTCTTTCCGACGAAGTCAGCACCAAAGCGCCTACCGGCGAACAGAACAAAGGATTCGCATTCGAGAAAGCGAAATTGGGATGGTATTCCGGTACGTTCGACCTCACTCCGAAAGACGATGTCGATATGTATTCTCTCGAAACCGACATTATGCGCGGAATAGCGAAAGAGTACGGTTCCAAATCCATCGTTCACGTTAAAGTGTTGGTGGAATCTCCCGAATCCGCAGCGAAGATGTCCCTTGTCGAGGAAACCATGCAGGTCGACGGAATCTACGGTTCCAGGTACATCAAAACCCCGGGAAAACTCGTACTCAACGCAAGAGTTGTTTCCCCTCCGAAGAAACTCGAAAGCACCATGAGGGCATTGATCGACGACATGGTCAGAAAATACCCCATGGAACTGAAGATTACAGGTGAGAAGTGTTTCACACCGAAACCCGAATCTCCGTCGCATTTCTTCTTCGAATGAATTTACCTTTCCGGACCGTGTGAAACACGGTCCGGAACATCTTATTCCCGAACAGGGAAAATATAATATCATCTGTTGTCTCTGGCTCATCCGTGAAGAGAAAGGAGTTGGAGATGAAGTTACAGCGCGTGGCACCCTTCAGGGAACCCGTCGCTTCACTGGAACAGTATCCCACTCCTTCCACGATTGCATCCGACATTCTCTTCTCCGCATACGCATCCGGAGATGTTCTTGACAAAACGGTAAACGATTTCGGATGCGGAACGGGAATATTCGCAATAGGTGCGAAATTACTGGGAGCAGGTACGGTAAGAGGATACGACATCTCATCTTCCGCACTGAGAACTGCAAAAGAAAACGCGGAAAATCTCAACGCAGATATCGAACTCACTGAATGCGATATTTCGGAAGTGAATGAAAAAGCAGATACAACGTTCATGAACCCTCCGTTCGGATGTCAGAACAAACGTGCCGACAGACCCTTCCTCGATAAAGCCATGGAGCTCTCCGATTCGATTTATTCCATTCACATGGCCGAGACAATAGACTTCCTGAAAGAGTATGTCGAAGCATCCGGAAGGGAAATCGTCGCGTGCGCGACCTATAAGTATAATATCCCGCACACGTTCACCTTCCACAGGAAAGAAAAGAAAGAGGTTGACATAATCGTTGTCAACGTAAGATAAGAAGTGATTTTATGAGTGAAAACAAAGAAGTGTTCCCCGGAGACGAAGTCGCAAGTGAAGAAGAATACCTGGCATCCGAAGGGACATTCGCAAAGAACGGCGTAGTCTACGCCGCACAGATCGGTACACTCGTCCTCGATGACGATGAATGCATCGCCAAAGTCATATCTCCCAACCCCCCGAACGTACTGAAAGTAGGGGACGTCGTATACGCTTCAATCGGCGACATAAGAAAAACGATGGCAACAGCCAACGTATTGGCCAAAGACGGAACATGCAGAAGAATCGGAAGCGAAACATACGGAACAATCCACGTTTCCAAGATTTCACCCGACTACACAGACGATGTTTCGAAAGAACTCAGAAAGGGAGACCTCGTAAGAGCGATGGTTACAGGTGTAAAACCCTCGCTTCAGCTTACCACCAAGGATGCACACCTCGGTGTAATCCGTTCATACTGCGGAAAATGCAAGACAGAACTTGACAGAAAGGGAAAACAGCTCTACTGTCCCAAATGCAACCGCAGCTCATACAGAAAACTCGCCGACGATTACGGCGACGTTGTGATCGAATGACCTCCGAGGACGACCTCCAAAGACAGATAGACTCCCTCAAGAAGGAAGTCGCGGGACTGAAAGAATTCGTCAGGGCACTCTACGGTATGATTACCGAAGAAGAGGATGATGACGAATACACAGGCGGAATAGAGGTCGGAAGGTACAACACATGAAGCTTGTCTCACTCTTATCCGGAGGTATCGACTCCCCTGCCGCGTCATATGTTATGGCAAAGCAGAGTGCGGAGATTATACTTCTGCATATGGATAACGGATGTTATGCGGATGCGAAGGAATTGGATAAAGTGAAAAAGATTGCATCCCGCCTGTCCGAAGTTACGGGACAGGAAATGCCGCTGTATTCTTTCGATCATGAGACAAATCAGACAATCATTCACAAAAACTGTGAGAATTCCTATCAGTGTGTCTTCTGCAAAAGAACAATGCAGCACGTGGCAAGAGAATTCGCCAAACTGCACGGTTGTTCGGGCATAGTCATGGGAGACTCTCTGGGACAGGTTGCTTCACAGACACTGAGAAACATCACGGCAGAAGGTCATGATCTCAATTTCCCGATAATCCGTCCGTTCATAGGAATGGATAAGTTAGAAATCATAGACATAGCGCAGAAAATCGGAACCTACGATCTTTCCATTATACCCACATCGGGATGCGGAATCGTTCCGGTAAGGCCGATAACGGAAGCTTCCATCGAGAAAGTAACGGCTATGCAGTCGAAATTCGACTTCGATAAAATGATTAAAGACTGCGTAGCATCCGCGAAACGCATTCAGTAATATCTTCCGCGGTTGAATGCGTAACAGGTTGCGATTTCTTCGTCGCTGTACAGCATATCCATCGTAACCCTGTTGATGTACATCGCCTGAACTGCGGAAATGTACAGAACATAATCGCCGATCGGAATCATACGGTCGTTTTTCTTCGGCGGCTTGACGGTTATAGGTACGAGTGCGGGTCCCGAACATGCGGTGCAGACACGGAAATCCTGTTTCTGTTCGAGGATGTATTTTTTGACGTCCTCATCGACCTCTATTTTCCAAGCCATATTCGGGCGATACAACAATATGATAAATAATCTGGCATTCCGAGATATGAAAATGAGCCAGAATTGATGTTGATTCGTCAATTTTACGGTTTAGTTATGACAAACACTTTAATATCAGTCACATCAGTGTACTTAACGGCCATAATATATGGTCAGAAGGGTAAAACAATGGCAAACGACATTAAAGTGGGACCGTTCTCGATCGGTTCTCTTATTGCATTGATCGGAGCAATACTGGGAATTATCGCAGTATTCCTCGTATGGTTCGATTACTCAACCTCACTTGTATTCACGACTTACAAATACAACATCACCGGAATGGGCTTCCTCTCCGAAAGCGGTCTTGCAGACGGATTCTACAAGTACTGCCCTCTGATTGCATTCATCCTTGCAATCATTGTAGCTGTCCTTAACATCCTCCCGCTCCTCAAAGTCAGCATTGACGCAAAGATCATCAACATCGGTTCGATCGTTCTCGGTCTTGTGATGATTGTCCTCGTTGTCATCTGGGGTACTGCAAAGATCATTTCCGGATTGGACACAACAGGATTCAGCTACACCGGTATCGGTGCATGGCTCATGATTGTCGGCGGTGTGCTTGCAGCAGCAGGCGGCGCAGCCAACATGTTCCTCAAAAACTGATTTTTTCCATGCGGGGCTTCGCCCCCGCATCACATTTATTATCAACATCACAATTGTCTGAACGATGATTATCGTCTTGGACAGCTCTGCAGTCTTCTCCATGGAGAACCTTCCCGAAGGTGAGTGTGTCTGCCCTCCCGGCGTGATAAACGAACTCAGGAAATACAAGGATCCGAGATTGGACCTCTGGGGAGATATGCTCCGCACGTCGGACTGTACTCAGTCTTCTCTGAAGAAAGTGGAAGAAGAGGCAAGAAAAAGCGGAGATTTGGGAAGACTGTCTCCGGTGGATATGACTGTCATCGCACTCGGTCTCGACCTCAACGGTATCGTATATTCAGACGATTTCTCCATAGAAAATGTCTGTGCCAGAATGGGCATACAGTACAAAGCCGTAGGTACCAGAGGCATCAAAAAGGTCGAGAAGTGGAACTATCAGTGCATCGGATGCAAAAGATGGTACAAAGAAAAAATGGACGAATGTCCCATCTGCGGTTCGCAGATGAAATCCCACAGAAAGAGGTAATCACGGGAAGATGCGCTTGCATCTGATCAGATTGTTCATGCGCCTCTTACCGAGGATCCCCATGCACATTGTGACCATCCACTCAGGTCCGCTGAATGCGAATGTATCTGCAAGTTTCTTGTTGAATGCTGCAGTCTTGAGAGGCTTCTCCATAACTCTGCGCCACTCTGTTTCGTAATCGGTCAGAGGACGTCCCGAGAGAATGTTATCTGCCGCAATATTTCCGCAGATACGTCCCGCAATACGTGCCAGAGGGATACCGCCGCCGTTGACGGAGATCACATGACCTGCGGCATCTCCGACGACCATTCCGTTGCCCGACACAGTCTTGGGAATAGGTCCTTCGGACGGAACGTACTTACCTTCCATCTTACCGATAATGTCAAACTGATTCTTCTTCACGAAGATATCGAAATACTCTCCGAGAGTACCGTCTGCGAATTTGGGTGAGAATCCCACACCTACATTGGCCTGTCCCTTCTTCGGGATAATCCAACTGTATGCTCCGGGGGCGATACCTCCGAAGTACATCACGACAACAGGCTCGAAATCTCCTTTCGCCTGTGCCGTAACGGCGGGATACGGGCGGCGGTTCTTCTGAAGTCCCAGTGACCTCGCGACACGCGAACCGGGTCCGTCTGCACCTATGATTACTTTGTACTCAATCTCGCCCTGACTTGTTACAGCCTTACCG
>CAVFUJ010000064.1:0-1159 GCA_963625795.1 Anaerovoracaceae bacterium | reverse complement strand
GTCTTTGATTTCTTTGAAAAGACAGTTCTTGATGAGTGTAGCACCCGCTTTTTCAGCCTCGGATGCAAGATACTGATCGTAAGCGTCGCGGTTTATGGTGTAACCGAGCATGGGAATGTCCGTTGCCTTGTTCTTGGGGTTGACAAGCCTTATTCTGTCGGTTTCCGCCAACTTCATCTCGTTGGGAAGTTCGAACGTTCCTTCGAGATCTTCCGCAAGAGGGAACATTGTTCTGATCTCTTCAACCGCGGGAAGATACTCTCCGCACCTTACGGGAACACCTACTTCCGGCCTTCTCTCAATGAATGTGACCTGGATTCCTTTCTCGGCTGCATACCTTGCGACTGTCGAACCTGCGGGGCCTGAGCCGACAACAAGAATGTCAGTCGTAAGTTTATCCATCGAATCACCTGTCACGTGCAACGACGTATTTAGCTAACAAAACAAACGAGTCTCTGTAAACCGACTCCGGAAGTGTCATTATTCTGTCGATTGCTTTCTCTGCGATATCTTCCGCTTTGGAAAGACATCTCTCAATCGCCGATGTCTTCTTGATAAGTTCCAATGCCTCGGCGACGTGTTCTTCGGAGGGTTCGATTTCGGTGAAGACTTCAGCAATCCTCTTTCCGTATTCGGGATCCTCCATAGCCAGAATCGTAGGAAGTGTGGGCTTTCCTTCGATGATATCGAGTCCCACTTTCTTTCCTGTGTTGTGAACATCTCCGACGACATCCAATGTGTCGTCGACAATCTGGAAAGCCATACCGATGCCGTGTGCGTAATCGCCTATCGCTTCTATGGTGTCTCTGTCGGCACCTGCGAGGTAAGCTCCTGATTTTGCACTTGCTTCGATAAGTTTTGAAGTCTTTCCGCTGATAATCTCATAATAATCGGCTTCGGTGACCTTCGTAATGTGCTCGAAATCTTTCTGAACGAATTCTCCTTCGCTCATACTCGAAGCCGCATCGACAATCACATCGACAATATCGTTGCTTGTGGCTCCCAGTGCCTGGAAACCTTTTGCCATCATGTAGTCGCCGGCAACGATTGCTTTGCTGACGGAGAATTCTTTGTGTAATGTTCTTCTTCCGCGTCTGATTTCGCTTTTATCGTTGATATCGTCGTGAATCAGAGATGCGGTGTGAACAATCTCATACGC
>CAVFUJ010000063.1:0-7119 GCA_963625795.1 Anaerovoracaceae bacterium | reverse complement strand
GATCTGTGTTCCCTATCTTCTGGCCAACACAGACGATTCTTTAATTAATATTGTATTCAACACGATTTCCGCGGTAACGACTGCGTCGTTTGCCGCATCGGATTATTCGCTTTATCCGATTGCGATTGTATGCGTATTCTTTGCAATAACAATCATCGGAGGTTCCGCAGGTTCTACGGCAGGAGGTCTGAAAGTCAACAGACTTTTGATTTCAGTGAAAAACATTTACAACGAAATCCAGAGACTTCTCCACCCGAACGCTGTTTATGACGTAAAAATGGACGGAAAGAGTGTCGACAGTGTTTACATTTCATCGACAATGATGGTTTTGGTTATTTTCCTGATTACGATGCTCGTTTCTACGGGAGTTTTCCTTTTCATGGGACTTCCGTTCGATGTTTCTTTGCTGACGGCAATCAGCAGCCTTACATGTTACGGAGCATCCGTCGGACCGTACGGTCCCTTCGGTTCGTTTTATGCATTTTCGGATGCTGCAAAAATTTTCATGTGCATCCTGATGTGGATCGGACGTGTCGAAATTGTTTCGGCGCTTATCGTATTCACTCCGGGTTACTGGAGAGAATTCAGACTGTCCGTGAAAAACATCAGGAGGAAGCCTTCTTCCCAATCGAGGAGGTAATCCTGCATGCGTCGAGAATACGCATGGCTGCGGGATTGAGAGGATCTTTGTTGTTGATAACACCGGCGAAGAGTTTCGCTTTCTTCGTTTCGCCCTTTTCGATAAGACACATCGCCATCGTTTCCAATGCCGATATATTGGAATAATCCACGTGTAACGCACGGTTTGCGTAATTTACCGCTGCAGGGATTTTTCCGGACATGTACATCACATAAGCCTGCAGTGCAAGTGAATCCGCGTTTTTCCTGTCGAGACGGTCTTTGGCTACTTTTACGGCAGCCTTTACATCTCCTTTCCTGAGAAGTACCGCAGCCAGATTGTGTAAAGTTTCGGGAGTTTCTCCGTCTTCTTTCACGATTTTTTCCGCTTCGGAGAGTGCTTTTGTGTATTCGCCTACGGAACAGAGAATGTTACAGAGAAGAATACTCTCCTCGATTGTATCGCATCCGCGTTCCGTCATCAATTCCAAAGCATCTTCGGATTCTCCGATCATCATCAGCGTTCTTGCGATTTCAGGCACCTTCGGACGATCGTCGCGGTAATCCTTCATCAGTCCGTAGGCATCCTCGGCTCTTCCGAGTGCTCTTACAGACAACCCTATATCGAAACGGAGAACGTCGTCATCCGAAACTGAATCCAATACGGAATCGACGATATCCTGACATTCATCCTCGCATTCGATGACTTTCAGTAACGATGCACACTTCAGCTTAACGTTGACATCTTCGGAAGACGAAGCCAAATCAACGGTTTTCCTGCACGCATCATCGTAATTCTCTTTTTTGATGTCCTCGGCGATGTCGCTGAATGCCTTTTCGATATCCATCGCGGAGCGTATCTCCGATTCGGTTTTAAAACCCACGTAAGAATCTATTCTTCAATGAGTTCCTTTATGACTCTCCAGAAGAAAGTAGGCCTGAACAGACCGATGCTGAACAGGAATAACCAGATTAAACCCAAAATCACAACGATAGGTTCCCAGAGTTCGAATTCAAACCTCATCACGGCGAACATTCCCAAACACAGCATAATAAACGTAATCGCAGACTGAATTCCGCGGTCTTTGTTCATATCTCTCATTGTGTAGAGAATTACACCCATTGTCGCAAGAACACCGAATGTTGTTGCGAAGAAGTAGTGGTATGCACCTGTATTGAGATTGAAAATACCTACAAACGACAGGAAAATACCCGAAGACGATGCAATATACGCACCGACAACTCCTCCTCCGGTATCCTCTTTCGCAAGAAGATAGAAGAACAGCAGCAGAAGAATGCCTGTAACGATACATCCGACGTTGAAGAATACCGCCGTTACAGATACGGAGGAAATTCCCATATCGGACAGTGACATTGTACCGAAAGTCCAGTTAGAATCGGCACTCGCGGCTATGGCCCACATTCCGGAAAAGAACAGTGAAATCAGCATTCCGAAACGGCCCAATGTTTCCGCTTTCATACCCGCGCACCTCTTGATTGAAAATATAAAGTGGTTGGATATACCCTTTTTCCCGTCCGTGTGCGTTAAAACGGAAGATATCCTCCGTAAAAAGGCACGTGTTTATCTACTCAGCAACCGATGCATGATACATGAGGCTGAGATACGTTGCCGTCTACGGGCTGTTCGGCAGTTATGATAACGTCATCGAACTGAACGGTGACGGTCTTACATTCATCCATTCGCTCAACGGAATGGGCAAGAGCATGACCCTCAGACTGATCTGTATGCTGTTCGACGGCGACGAGGAAGGTCTTCTTTCGATACCGTTCCTCAAAATGGATTTGGAATTCGACGACGGAACAATCATCTTCGTAGACAGAAGAAACGGTCTTCAGGTACGCATATCCAAGAACGAAGTGGATCTCGATACAACCGTTGCCAAAGTCGGCGAAATGTACGATGTTCTGTATCTTTCCGCGGAAAGAAACGTCACATACGGAAAAGACGGTTCCATGAAGAGCACGATAAACGTTCTTCAGGACGACATCAACGGACGTCTTTCATCGTCTTCCGAAAAATCTGAAATTACAATCGGAGAAAAAATGTGCGAAGATCTCGGCGAAGAGGAATTCATCAACAGATGCAGAGACCTCAAAGCGAAGATGGATTTCATCGAAGATGCGGGAATCAGAGTAAAACTTCCTTCCGACATCAGATTCCCTCCGAAGAGAATGGAATATTCCGAAAACAAAGAAAAATACAGAAAACTCGCAGCTTCGCTTTCCGATTGGATTGATAAAAATTACCTTTTCGCGGAATCGTTGGTTACGTATCTCGATATCATCAACAGTATGTTCACGAACAAGAAAATCGCCGTGAACGACCGCAGAAGACTTACCGCCGTTCTCAACGACGGAAATACAATCTCATTGGACAGACTTTCCGCAGGAGAGAAACAGCTGATGATTATCTTCTACGAACTTCTGTTCCTTACACATCCCGATATGACGGTGATAATCGACGAACCCGAGATTTCGTTACATGTGGGATGGCAGCAGAAATTATGCAGTCTTTTCCTCGATATAAGCAGAATAAGAAAAATCGATCTGCTTATCGCAACACATTCCCCCCAGATAATCCACGACAGATGGGATTTGGCACAGGAGCTGGGGGCCGATCATGCGTGACCGCATAAACGCCGACGACATCGCCAATACCGTGTCGATGTTGAGATCTTCCTTCAAAGGAACGATTGTAGTCGTCGAAGGTTCTACGGACAGCAGATTATACGGTAAATTTCTTGATAAAGAGAATACGGAAACCGTAATCGCACACTGCAGACAGAACGTAAGCGGAGCGGTAAAGGAATCAATCAAAAGAAAAAACGATAACAAAGTCATGGGAATCATCGATTCCGATTTGGACCGCATCAACAGCGTGAAGAAAGAACCTCCTATTTTCCAGACGGATGCACGTGACAGCGAAGGCATGATGTTCATGAGCAGCGCTTTCGATGATGTCATTGCGGAATATTCCGACGGAGAAAAACTGAACATGTTTGTGAAAAGATACGGAGATCCGAAGAAAGCAATCTACAATGCGTGTTATCCTCTCGGAATTTTAATGCAGATTTCGGACAGAGAAGGAATGAACCTTTCTTTCAAGAATCCTCCTTTTGAGTATTTTATCGACCGCCGTTCGCTGAAATGCGATATCAGGAGAATGTGCGAACATATCGCGGACAGAAGCGAAAATTCGTGGATTCCTCCCGCAAAACTGACAAACAAAGTCTTTGACGAAAAGAAATACGATCCCGCTATCGTCTGCAGAGGTCATGATATTGCGGATGTATTCGCATTGGCGCTGAGGGAAACATTCGGAAGCTATAACGCCAAGAATATTACCGGAAATCAGGTATCCGGAGCGCTCAGATTAGCCTATGATAAGGAAGATTTCCGTAAAACGGACTTATTCTCAACGACGGATAAGTGGGCGGAAGAGAAGAAAATTCCGTTATGGAACGGAATCAGAACCTGAATTCTTCTTTTTTCAGACCTTCCGCGGTGCTCATAAGTTTCTGAACTTTTCTTTCGCTTTCGTCGAGAATCTTTCTGCATCTTTCCCTGAGTTCCACAGCTTCGGCATAAATGCTGAGACTCTCGTCAAGACTGAGGTTTCCGCCTTCGAGTTTTTTAACGAGTTCCTCAAGCTTGTTCATTGACTCTTCAAAAGACATTTCATTTGTATCTGCCATCATCTCACTTCCGTAATATCCGCCGCGGCTTCGCCGTCTTTCATTTTAATCGTAATCTTCTCACCCACGGAAAGTCCTTTCACCGATGTAATCACTTCTCCGTCGGCGTTTCTTATCATTGTATATCCTCTGTCCAGCACTCTGTTGGGGTCGAGACCGCCGAGGATACCGTCCGCGGCCTCCAACTGCATCGATTTTTCTTTTACGACAGATGTAATGGATCTGTCCGATCTTCCCGTAAGATCGTCAAGATGCATCAGATTCTGATTCACCCTGTCCATAAGACGTCTCGGATCCAATTTCATATCGGCTGTATGGAATCTCAGTTTGTCTGCATTCAGTCTGTTTCCGAGACTCACATCCATGCGGAGACAGAGATGATCGAAATTGCTTCTTAACGAAGAAACGGCAATCTGTGCATTTTTCGGAGAAATTCTTCCCTCTGCGCTTTCAAATCTCGCCCTCATTGCGGAAACAACGCCTTCCAGAGACATTCCCGCTCTTCTCATGAGGTTACCGATGTTACGTAATTCATCGCTTCTGTCGGGAGTCGCAATCATCGCCGCCGCGGTGGGTGTTTCCGCATACTTGTCGGCAGCCATATCCGTAAGGGATTTGTCGGTTGCGTGACCGACAGCGGAAATCACAGGTGCTTTCGAAGCAACAACAGCTCTTACAACGATTTCCGAGTTGAACGCGGAAAGATCCTCTTTCGAACCTCCGCCTCTTCCCACGATGATAACGTCCACGCCGATTTTGTTGAGCATTTCAATTCCGGAAACAATCGATTCCGGTGCACCGTCGCCCTGTACGGTTGCAGGTGCCAACAGAATATCAACAGGGAATCTTCTCGCCGTTGTGTCGATGATATCTTTGATTACGGCACCTGTGGGAGAAGTGACAACTCCGATTACCTTCGGGAATCTGGGAGGTTCTCTTTTTCTTTCAGCCTCGAATAAACCTTCTTTGAGGAGTTTTGCGGTTAGTTCTTCCAGTTTCTTCTGCAATTCTCCCTTTCCGTACTGCGAAAGAGATTCCACGTTGAAGCTGAAGGAACCGCCTTTGGTGTAATACGAAGCGGAACCGAAGGCACAGACAGTCAGTCCGTCTTTTACTTCGAAATTAACTCTCGACGCTGCATATCTGAACAAAGTACAGCGTACGACCGAATCTTTATCCTTCAGATCGAAGTAGATATGCCCGGAAGAAGCTCTTTTCGCACCACTTACCTCCCCGATAACGGATATGTTACGTAAGGAATCGGTGTATGTGACAACGGAATTCACGCGCTCGTTGAACTGTGTGACCGTGAGTTCCTCTGCCATGATTCAGTGAATGCGGACGGATGTTATTATTGTGTCGGATTCACAGACAGTCTGTAACAAAGTATCTGTAAAATGATAAAAAGAGAGAAGGAGAGGGAAATCCCTCTCCGGTTTGTTTCTTCAGTTCTTTCTGATGACGTACGCCAGGAGAAGGAGCGAGAAGACCAATGTTACGATTGCGATGACAAATCCCGCATCGGCATCGATACCGCCATCCGCAGAAGAAGCGATTCTGATCGTCGTACTTCCTCCTCCGCCCGGAGTGGGTGTAGGCGTGGGAGTCGGAGTAGGTGCCGGCGTGTATACAATACCGTATACCGAGTTGTGATTGGTTGTGAAGGTAATTGTGGATGATGCAGTATCGATTGTGCTGCTCATCAGTACCTCGCTTCCGCCTCCGGGGTAGTAGTACACAGACGGAGTTCCTTTACTGCTCGTGTAAGGCAGTGTGATGTTCATCGTCCTGTTCATCGTCACACCGTCTTCTTCGACAGTAATTTCGAACATTTCGGATGTGAGTTTGCTTACAGTCGCAGTTATTGTCTTTCCCGCTGCGGAAGTTATTGTATCCTTTCCCAACGTCACTTTGACATCGCTCGGAAGTTCGATTGCAATCTCGGTAGCCGCAGGAGCTGTAGGTATCTTGAAATCTACATCTCCGCCCCCGTACGGGATTACAATCTTGCCTGAATCGGCAATCATCTTCGCCTTGATTGTAATATCTTCGGTAAGGGGTGTATCGAAATCCCATTTCGAATCTCCCACATACCATCCGCCGAATATGTATCCGCTGATTTCCGGATCGGCAGGTTTGGTTACAGTGGACCCTTCATCGTAAGTCTCTGTCGTTACGGAACCGTTGATGTCTGTGGTAACAGTGATCTGTTTGATGATTTTGGCCTTAAGCAGTGAGGGGAAATTGGAAATTTCACTGACTGTAATGGCACCTCCGTCACTGTATTTCGTCTCGCCGCCGTACCATCCGTAGAATTTGTATCCTTCCTTCGTCAGAGTATCAAGGCTGAATTCGACTCCTTCGAGAACGGTTATTTCCTTATCTTCGGTACCGGTCACTTCGTAGTCATAATCCAAAATAACACTTTTAAGAAGTCCGTATTTTGCAACGGTTCCCTGAGATGACTTTGCAAAGGTATTGTCATTGATTGTTACAGATGTATCGCCTTTGACAACGGTCCCCTCTGCATAATAGAAGTTCATGTTGCACGTTCCTCTCATCGTGCCGGATCCGTCACTGCCTTTCTGCTGGAAACAGAACAGATAACGTGTCTGATTGATCTTCGAACCTTCGTAGTTATACCAATTGACTTCATCGAATCCTGCAGTATAGAAGATGTATGAAGAAGACAAACCGTCGTTAAGTCCCTCGATAAGACCGTAATTCTTTACGGTGACTTTCGTGGAAACATATGTTTCGCCGGTTGAAGGTCCGACACTGATCT
>CAVFUJ010000062.1:0-7363 GCA_963625795.1 Anaerovoracaceae bacterium | reverse complement strand
ATAATTGTCTGAGGACTTTAAGATACAATTTATTCCCATATGTATTGTAGTAATCTGAGTTAAAATCATATTTATCCACTACGACATATGTTATTACGGCGTTGGAATCAGATAAGGATGTCAGCAATTCAGTTATTTTATGATCAGGAGTATTTTTGTATTTCTCCTCATATTTTGAATTACTGATTAGTTTTGATGTATGGAGAAGATTTCTTGAACGGTTTGACATCGTTGCAGCCATCACAAAAAATCTTGTTCCGTTCCTTCCAAGATCTCCACATTCATCTATTGCAACGATACCTGTCATTTCCCATCGTTTTCAGATAATTGAACTTGTTAATATAACATTTGATGACCTAGATTTTTGATTTGCAATAATACAATCTTTAGCCAAATTTGAGCATTTAGGATGCCTTAAGTTAGCGGCAGAACAATAATCTTTGCCAAAGCAGAAGGCCCGCTGTGCGGACCCTTCTGCTTCGGCAGTATTCAGTTGTTTGTACCGGTCAGTCCCCTCAGGTGCTTGGGGATGTTCTTGGATTCGTTTGTTCCTACGGTCACATCCCTTCCGATGATTTCCTGAAGTTTTCCGGACATCCTCGAAGCAAGACCGGGAACGATGACGATACCGTCGGTTTTATCCAAAACGCCGGATTCCGTGAATGCTTCCGCGACACGTTCGGGATCGAATTTACCTGCGGCGTATGCCGTGAGGACGGACATTCCTTCTGTGTTCACAATCTGCAGCCATACGGGAACCTTGGATTTCTCGATGTCCGCACGTACCGTGAAGTATGTCAGAGAGAAGTTCGTCGTGAACATAATCGGCGAATGTTCATCGGGGTTGTTGATCGGGTACAGATCCTGTTTCACCTGAATCGGAACCTGGGGATCGGTGTAGATGTTCTGTCTCAGTGTGAACAGCGGTAACGCTTCGTAGTTGCGGAGATCGTCGAAAATCACAAGACTTCCGTATTTCAGTGTTGAAATAACCGCTGCCATCACAGCGCCCTCGCCGGAACCGACTCTGTTCATCATCGGGAATCCGAAGGGTTTGAATTTCTTCTTCAGGGCGGCACGTCTTACGATCGTCTGTCCTTCGAGTAAATCTTTCACGTGTTCCGCACCGATGTCGAGAACAATGTCTTTGAATCCTGCTTTTGCCGCTTTCTCGGAAAGTTCGGCTGCTTCGTTAAGAGAAGTTGCTTTAATTCCCATAGGGCATCCGGATTTCTTTGCAATTGCAGTCATCGCATCGAAGTTATCCTTATCCGCACCGTAAATCAGAGGTTTCTGACCCCCTACAGCGGAAACAGCGGATTCTGTTGCTTTTACATCCGTCGATTCAAGCACAATCGGGCGATCCCAATTCTCGGAAACAAGCGTACAGACTTCGGCAAACCTTTCCGCATTTCCGGAATCGTTTCTTACGGATACCATATCGATTCCGAAGACCATTCCGATACGGTTGAATTTTAAACCGTCGATATACTCAAGTCTCTTCAGAACATCTTCATCGTTTAATGAATCGGAAACCGTCAGAGCATACGCAACGGGGTTGTTGAAACGGCGTTCGTGACGGTAAAGTACCGTTTCTCCGCCCATGTTGATCTTGTTTTTCACTCCCACGGTAACCGTAGCTACAGGCGGAGCGGTTGCTTCGTTGAGAGTTGTCTTCGCCTCACCGCTCACGTGGGGGCAGTCTTCGATTTTAGCCTTCTGATTGGCCAACTGCATCGCAAACGCAAGACACGTAGGCTGTCCGCAGTCCTTACAGTTGGTTTTAGGCAGCAGTTTGAAGAATTCTATTGCCGTAGGCATCTCACATCACCTCCGTGAGTTCGCATGCGTATACCTTCAGCATATCCGCCGCACCGGGTCCGCGTACCACAAGTATGTCGGCTCCGGAAATCATCGCGGCCATTCCCGTGATTGCTTCCCACCAAATCGCTCTGAATGAAACGGGGCCCATGGTTCCGTCGTCTTCGTCCGATGCATCTCCGACATCCCATGACGATGTACAGTCGCAGATCATCGGGATCTGAAGCATTTTGTCCCCGGAATATGCTGCCAATTTGATTCTTTCATTGACTGAATAGGAATAATCCAAACCCATTCCCAATGCCGCCATCAGCGGATCCATGACAATATCTTTCGAATCCATTCCGAAGTCCGTCAGAAGGATGTTCATCTGTTTTGCGAGATTCACATCGAGGTTGGAGAATCCCACGATAACATGGCCGTTTGCCATTGCGGCGGTTGAGAGTTTCTTGTATTCGGATTCCTCGACTTTGTTAATCAGAAGTCTTGTTCCCTTAACTTTCTCACATACTGCTGATAAAACTTCGATATCTCTCTCGACGTTTCCGCATCCGCTTACCATAACGGGGAGATTCGTTCTGTCCGCGATTCTCTGAACCAACGCAGCCGCATCTTCCGCGGATGTGTTCTTTTTGAACGGATCGATGCTCACAAGACGGAGACAGATCATATCCGCTCCGAGTTCTTTCCACATTACGGCCCATTCTTCGGGATTTTCGCATCTTCCCGAAAACATCTCTTTCGCCGTTTCTGGATAATCCGTAATATCATCCCAAACTTCTCCCGCAATCATCGGCCTCAGTTTATTGGAATTCTCGAAAGAGAGGAAAGGCATCCCCTTGGATCCTCCCGCAATATAGTCTCCCTTACCGAGGGCGACCTGCAGTGTCTCTCCTTTGTATTTCTCTGCAACATCCGGAATGTCTGTCATCGTAATCACCTCAAAGCAGCGGAGGCATGGTCAGTGCGGGGTGGTCTACCTGCGCCATCCACGCCATAAGTCCTTCCGCATCGTCCGTAACCGTTTCATCGGCTATCTTGTCCATGAGATTCGGCATACCGATCTCTTCGCATTTTCTGCGGAACTGTTCGCCGATGGATTCTTTCAGATGCTTCGGCATCCATGCTATCCTTGCGATTCCGCCTTCAGCGGAAATGAATTTGTCACTTGTGATGTATTTTCTTCCGATTCCCATGAATCCGGGAGTCTGACGTCCTCCGCCGATACTTCCGGCGAGGGTGGAGAATTTCATACCGACGGGTGTCATGCCGGGGAAGTCTCTGTCTACGAGGACCACAGCCTGCATGTCAACAGTCATTGCGGCGATTACCTCAAAACATCCGCAGGATGTCATCGGGGAATCCATCAGACTGTACATGCAGATCCTTTCGATGTTTCCGTTCGATGCAGAGGAAATCATATCGTTGATTCCTTTGAATTCTCCTTTCTCTATGTCGATTGCATCCTCTTTCTTCAGAGGCTGGTTGGGTCCGTTGGGTGAGATTTCATGTCCCGCTTTTGCGTCAAGCCAATTGATTGCACCGCATAATCCGATTCTTTCGGGAGACACTATGCAGATATGTGCGGGAGCGAAGGACTGACACATAGTACATGTGTAGAATATATCGACCAAATCGTCTTTGAGTCCTTTCATCCTTTCGTCTCTTCTGTCGTATGCCGCTTTCGCTTCGGGCATACGCCTGTGAATTTCATCTTCGTCGGTAATTACCGTAGCCTGAACCCTTGTCGCGATTCCGCCGAATTCTTCTTTCACTTTGTGAACGAGAATTCTTCCCAAATCGATTAACTTAAATCCGGCTTCTTTCGCTTTGTTGCTGATTCTGACCCAATCGGAATCTCTCTGTCCGGCGTGCCAAACGCCGCTTGCGAAGTTGATCGAACTGTGGAATCTTCTTTCGATGACAGGTTCGAGATCGTCATGCATATCTTTTCCGTAAACTTCGACGATCATCGCAAGGGGAATAACCGATCCCTGCCCGAATTCATCGATTTCTTTTCCGATCATCTTTACGGAACCGTCTTCGATTTCGTCTTCGTTTTTGGAAAGAAGTACTTCGAATGCAGTGCTTCTTGTTCCTCCGGCTTCAACATACGTGTCGGGTTTTCTGATTAATTCACCTTCGAATGAAGGGCCGTAAGGTACCGCAAGTTCGATGGGTTCGACATTAATCACAATGCCTCTCTCTTCGATACCTGTCTGCACCGCATCGGTGTGGTCTTTGCAGACTTTCACCGCACCGGGAATTTCCGGAAGGTTCTGATCTGTGACAATGCAGGCACTGTGTTTCAGTGCGGCAAATGCGAATGCCGCATCCAATGAACATAACGGTCCCGTCTGTATAACGAAGACTTTCGGACGTTTTTTCAGGTATTCGGAAAGTTTCGAGGAATCTCCTCCGGCTACGTTACCGAATGTAAGTGCCGCTCTTACCGCGAAATTCAGTGCGTGAACGGTACCCGTGAACGAACCGACGGGATAGAGCATCCTGTCCAATCCCATCTCGATACCCTGTCTTTCGATAAGTGCGGGATAGTCTCCCGAAGCGATTGCAACCATTCCTTTTGCCTGAACTCCTCTTACCATTGCCGTAACGTCTTCTCCGCTTGCGTGTCCTCCCAGGAAAACAACCGCACCGGGGATGGTTTCGTCAACAAAAGGTAAACCCAACGCTCTGAGAACACGGTCGGGAATGAATCCTCTTCCTTTTCCGTTGAGGTATGCCAATGCTTCGATGATTTCCGCTGCGTACATTACGTTCTCGCCTGCGGTCATTCCGTCTTCAATCGAAGACGATCCCGCAGCGGGAAGGGAATCGATCAGTTCTTTCGCGGTTCCCAACGTAAGAGATTCGATGCCTTTCCATGCGAATATCGCCGGCAGTCCGTATCCCGTCTCGGGAAACACAAGTTCCGCATCCGCACCGTGTGCTGAGATTGCATTGTCAAGCAATTCGTCTGCAATTTTCACCGCAGCGTCCGAACCTTCTGCGGCCATCGAGAGCAGACGGGGTACGTCGATCTCGTGGTACGTACTGAGCGCGCGGTCGAGTAATTCATCGTTTTCGATGCCGTATACCGATTTGATTTCGTTGCGGTCCATGTATAATCAACCTCAGAATTCCGTGAACTCAGTGAGTTCGAATATTCCGTTCATTTTGTCCAATGCCGCGGGAAGTTCTTCTTTCATCCTCGCCACTGTGTAGTCGCTGCAGCTGAAATCGGCGACCAATTCGAGTATTGTCGTGTGGTAGCAGATCTTAATCCTGCTGAAAACGGAGATGAGATTGACATTCGTAGCCGCAATCCAATCCAATACCTGTGTTGTGGCTCCGGGACAGTCGGGAATTTCGATAACCATTTTCACGAGTTTTGTTTCGTCTTTGAAGAACGTCACGGAAACGATCCACGAGGAAATATCCGCGACAATGAGAACATGCTTTCCGTCGATGTCTTTCAGAATATCTCCGTACTCGGGTGCGAGATCGTATGCTCCTCCTTCGAACACTACCGGGGGCGCACGTTTCACTTCGTTCTTCTGTTTCGAGGGTTCCGTACGGAAGACGCGTCCGATATCGGCGGGAATGACTTCGATGTGATCGATCAGAGAAACAGAAGGATCGTTTTTCGCTTTGAGTTCGTCGAATGTTTCGGTGAGTATATCCATCTCACCGACGAAACTGAGGTCTGCGAGTACTTTCCATACGATGGTAGTATCGGAAATTCCGTCCAATGAGATGGAATTCAGAATGTTGATACTCCTGTCTGCGAGGAATCTCGCACTCTGAGCGCTCGCTCCGGGTACATCCTGCATGTACACCGTTATGTTGGTGAGTGTACGGTAGTTTTCCTGCGGGAACATCGAAAGTAAGAGTTCGTATTTCTTCGGACCCTTGTCCACGTATTCGAAGAGCGTGCTGTAAACGAATCCGCCCTCCACGATTCCCATCATGTCCGACATTCTGTCGTTGAGTATGATTTTGGTTCCTTCGACTTTTGAAAATTCCCAGTTCTTCATGAGGACCCTCCCACGGTAATATGAGAAGGCAACACGTCACCTCATATATCTTTTCGCGTGATATTTTTGGGTGAGGCGAAGGGACGCGTCCAGGGAGGGTGTTCTTCGTCCGCATATTCCGTTTCCCTGATGAGGTTGGTCAGACCGTTTTCGGAGTCTATAATTTCACTGATTTCATCGGGAATCTTTCCGAATCTCATTTCGTTTCCGGACATATGCAATGCCTTTTCGATTAATTCGGACGCTTCGCGTAACTTCGTTTCCGCTTCCTTCAGCGAAGCGAGTCTTTCTTCGGGTGTCATTTCTTTTTCCTCCCGAACGTGTACCTTCCGGGAACACGGTTCGCCGTACCGACGGTGTACGGACATTTGGTGCATTTTCTGTAAACTTCGATCTCTCCGCCGTCGAGAGTTTTATTCATAACCGATTTCAGATTTTCTCCGCACACGGGACATTCCGACGGAGGATTTCCTTCCGCGGAGTTGTATGAAATGGAAAGTTCCAGCAGACCTTTTTCGAGTGCGATTCTTCTGATTCTCGCACCGCTTATACGGTAGTCTCCTCCGTTCTTGTTCAGTTCGTACAGAACAAGTTCCGTCATCTCACGCTGGGACCTCACCTGAGGGTGTCTGTACATGACCGAGAATACGGCCTCAGCGACCTTCCCGTCGTCCGGTATGCTGTAGGTCATCGTCATCCGTATGTTCCTGCGGATATATTTCCCAATCGTTATTTTTGACGGTGTGTTTTCTGGGTATCGGACTTTTCCCGAAAACGACCGTATGTCTTTTTAAGAGGAAGTGCAATCGGCGGTTATACGCGAGAGTAGCCGAGTCGGACAAAGGCGCGGGACTTAAGATCCCGTCCTGTAGAGGTTCGAGGGTTCGAATCCCTTCTCTCGCACCATATCCCATTCTCCGTAAAACGATGTGAATTTCCGCAATATGCCGTATAATCAAACCGATATACGGAATACGTATCCTAAAATTTCATATCTGACTAAGAGTTCGGAGTTTTCACAAGGTGTATCGAATGAACAACGCATTCAAGATTCAGCTCCTGGAAACTACCGCTGCACTTATCACGGCCGCATTCGGTCTTGTCGCAGCATTGGCATGGAACGAGACAATCAAATCGGTTATCGCTATCTGCTTCTCATCGGACAGCACCGTCTGGGGTAACCTGATTTACGCAGTCATCGTCACAATCATCGCCGTTGCGGCAACAATGCTCATCGCACGTGCTATCGGAAAGCTCAAGGCAGTTGAGGAGAAGAAGCACCCTTCAGAGGAGAAGAAGGAAGAGTGATTTCTTCCTCCGAAACCTTTTAACATCCTTTTACGGACGGTCTTCGGACCGTCCGTGCATATTATCGTTGATTTTGCCGTGTCTGACACCTGTTTCGGGTGAATTATATTAGGTGCCATCACATCACTTGAATTATGAAATCACTCCCTGTCGGTGTCCAGGACTTCATAGAACTCCGTAAAACAGACAAGTACTAT
>CAVFUJ010000061.1:0-7382 GCA_963625795.1 Anaerovoracaceae bacterium | reverse complement strand
CTTGCAGTGTGAACGATTCCGTTACGCATAAATCCTGCATTTTCGAAAGTAAATGCGTATTTGTCTGAAAAATCAGCCAAATCGTCTGTGATATTAAGATTGGATGTGGTTATTTTCCCCATGTCGGTAATCGGGAATTTCAATGCGAACAGACCATTTTCGGAAATTATTGTTTCCGGTTCGGTTTTATCCAATGATTCTGCATGTTTCGTATCCGAACGATATGCAAAGATGAACGTTCTTCTGCGCCTTTGGGGGAAACCGTAGTCTGCGGCGTTGATAACTCTCCATTCAACACAGTAACCCAAATCGGACATGCATTTCAGCATAATTCCGAAATCACGTCCCCTCTGTTTGGACGGAGATTTCAGAAGGCGGTCTACATTTTCAAGAAGGACAAACGGCGGTTTCTTGATTTCAAGAATATCTTTAATCTGCCACCAGAGAATTCCTTTCTTTCCTTCTATTCCTTTCTCGGTAGCTAATGTGTGAGATACCGAATAATCCTGACACGGGAATCCGCCAACAAGAAGTGTGTGGTCGGGAATTGTGGATTTATCGACGAGAGAAATATCTTCATTGACTCCGTCTCCGAATCTGGTATGGTAACAGTCGAATGCATGCTGCGCTTTGGTGGACGGTTCCCATTGGTCGGCCCATACAAATTTAAAATCGCCGTTCTCAACAGCTTTCCCGTCACCCCCGAGTTTTACGTTGTTGAGGCCGATACGGAATCCTCCGACTCCGGCGAAAAGTTCCGCGACTGTTTTCTCCATATGCATCCATGCTGTCTATTGTCAAAGTATTAAAAAAGGACTTGCCTGTTATAATTTTTATAATTGTTAGTAGACCGCCTCACTCCGTCACTATTTTATCGAAGTCCGATGTTGAGGATATCATGCCTTTCCGGGAGAACGAATACATCTATCTTGTCGATCAGGAGAACAGGAAACACTGGCTGAAAGTCGCATACACAATGCTGAAGATATCCTCTCTCGGCACCGTCGACGGTAACAGATTCAGAGACATGGACGACGGTTCCGTATTCGAAATAGCCGGAAAGAAATTCACCGCATTCAGGCCCGGAACCTTCGAACTCATGGGTTCCCTCGAACGCGGAGCACAGATCATCACTCCCAAAGACGCAGCATCGATTCTTTTCCACTGTGACGTAAGATCCGGTTCGACCGTACTCGAAATCGGAGCCGGTTCCGGAGGTCTTACAACCGCACTCACCAGAGCCGTCGCACCTAACGGGAAAGTACACACAGTCGAATTCAAAGAAGAGAACGCCGAACGTGCCCTCAGGAATCTGAAACGTACCGGTCTCGATTCGTATTGGTCCTATCAGATCGGCGATGCCCGTGAAGTAAAAGTAGACATCACCGCAGACGCACTGATCATGGATATGCCCGATCCCGAAAATGCTTTGGATAATCTTTCTCCCTGTCTCAGACCCGGAGGAAGAATCTGCGCATACATTCCCAACGCCAATCAGCTGGAACTTGTAGTCAACGCATTACGTGAAAGAGACTACTGCGACGTATTCGCAATAGAAATCCTCCAGCGCGGAATGGAAGTCCACAAAGGCGGCGTAAGACCTTCCTACGAGATGTTGGGACACACAGGTTACATCGTATACGGAAGGAAGAGAGGTTCTTCCGTAAACTGAGAGTCAGATTCCGTTTACGGGTAATCCGTTTGCATCGAATCCTTCGCGTACGTGTATCATATCTCCGATGAAAGCTGCGGCGAACAGCGGATAGTGTTCTGTGTTATCTTCATCAACGGATATGTTGCTTTTTTCAAATACAATGCGTCTGTCAACCCTGAAGACATCCGATACCTTATTCAGTGACGGAAATTCCCTGTCTTTTCCGGATTTCACTTCGATTACGCATAAATCCGTTCCCAACTCAATAACAAAATCCAACTCCATTCTGTTCTTTTCGTTGGTTTTGCGGTAGCATCTCGGCTGTATGCCTGCTTTCACCAAACATTCCGCAACTATATTCTCCGCTACAGCACCCTGATTGTAGTGATAATCGTCGGTAAACGTAGCCATTCTCGCCGACGGACCGTAGATATGCGTAAGCATTCCCGTGTCGAAAAGATAAATCCTGTACTGATCGACAATCTCATTCGCTTTGAGAGGAAGTACGGGTTCTCTCAGCAGATAGCAGAAGTTACCGTATCCTGCGGCACCAATCCATTCCGTGTCATCGTAATACTTCTGTTTCGTGGAGTTGCCGAAACGTTCTCCTTCTTTGTCTGAAATCCTGGAGAAAGTGAATTTTTTATTGGTGTCTCTGAGCTGCGAAGGAATGCTCTCAAAACATCTTCTGGTTTTGATTATGTCTGCGCCGGTATTGTATCTGTTGATATCTTCCAGTGTGTTTGCGAGTATTGTATCCATTGCGGCGATTGCCTTATCACTGTCACCCGAAACCATGGAACATACGACTTCGGGCATTCCGCCGGAAATCATGAATGCCCTGAACTGTCTCATCATCACTTCGTATTCCGCTGTATCGAGAGGTTTTGTTTCTTTGATTTTCAGTCTGATATCATTGATATCTTTCTCTGTAATTCCTCTCGCCCACAGAAACTCTTCAAAATCGAGAGCGTACATTGTCAGTGTTTTCTCATAACCTACACCGATCGTCGGGCGTTCTTTTTCTCTGAATATGCCTGATCCGGAATCGGATACTCCGAGCATCGAACCCGTAGCGACAACATCGTAACGTCCGTCTTCCGCGAAGAGTTTGAGTGCTCTTCTTGCTTTGGGGCATTCCTGAATTTCGTCAAGGAAAATCAGACATCCCGGTTTGATTCCGTTATCGTTGGTTACCAAAGAAATTCTCTGTACGAGTGCATCTACGTTTAATTCTTCATCAAATATCTTCATAAGAAGAGGATCCGCAAGGAAGTTAAGTTCCGCATAATGCTCATATTGGTTTTTCGCGAACTCTCTGACGATGAATGTCTTTCCGACCTGGCGTGCACCTTTGATTACGAGTGCTTTCCTGTTGTCGGAATTCTTCCACTTCAAAAGTTCGTCATAAATCTTCCTTCTGAGCATATTTATGAATTTTAATCTGGGTATTTAACAATCACGATTTACCCGACGGTAAACAGTGAAAAATCACGATTTACCCGACGGTAAATGATGATTAATCACGATTTACCCGATTCTTCATTCCGAATCGTAAATGGAATTTACCGTTAATTCGGTGTCTTAACGCCCTTAATTTTATATCTGTGTGATTGTTGCGCACTGATTATGAAGATACCGTGCGAACTTGTGGTCTGGTATGTGCTGCCTACCATCAGAAGGGAAGTTGCCAGAGAACTGGTGAAAACCCACGGGATGACCCAGGCACAGGTAGCGAAGAAATTCGGTGTCACCGATGCCGCAATATCCCAATATCTCAAGAAGAAGAGAGGAGAGAATCAGTTGATCGAAGACTCTCCGCAGTATGAAATCTTCCTGGATGAAATCAAAGCGGCCGCAGACCGTATTGCTGAAAATACCTCAGAATTCAGTACCGAAATGTGCAGAATCTGTACCGTCGTCAAGAGTACAGGTCTTTTGGCAAAGATCTACGAAGTACAGACCGGCTGCAAACCTCCGGCATGCGCCTGCGACAACAACATCGTGTTCAAACAATGAAATCGCTGTGATAGAGAAGTTCCTGCGCATATCCTGCGTATCTTCCGAATTTGTTTCTTGCGAATTCCGAGAGCTTTCTGTAGCTTCCCGTTTGGCCGTACTTCTCTTTGAGGACTCTCTCGATACGTGCGTCTATGGGGAATGCATTGAGATGGTCCATTGAGAACAATGCGATACAGTCGGCTACTTTCGGACCTATGCCGTTGACCGTAAGTAAAGTTTCAATGCATTCTTCATAACTCATTTTCCTTATCTCATAGGGATTCAGTTCACCGTCGGTGACGAGGTGTGCCAGCTCGGTAAATCTGTCCGCTCTGTAGCCTAATCTGCATTCACCGATACGTTCTTCGGTTTCGGTGATTTCCTCGGGTCTCGGGAATGAGTATCTTCCTCCGAGATCTCTCCCGAATGTTTTACAGACGTTCTCGACCATCACGCCGATACGTTTGACATTCGCATTCGTAGCCAAAAGATACGTGGCAATACACTCCCATGGGTCCTGTCTCAGTAATCTTAAACCGGGACATTTTTCCGCAAGAGAAGAAACATAAGAATCGGCTTCGGAACATTCTCTGTAGATTTCATTGAGATCATCGTCTGCACGGAAGTAATCGAGAATCTTTTTCTTATCGTTACATCCGGTGCACTCGAATCCGTCTTCCGTCTGAGTGATTGTAACGATATCGTCACCCAACACTCCTTCCCATGAATTATTCTTTTTAATCCATCTGTGGGCCTGTCCGCATCCCAGGGTGGGATCGACGGAGATGTCCATCCTGATTCTCATATTCCTGCGTACCGATGACGAACATCAAATATCTTCGTGCATATGCGGAACGCATATGCTGAGATTCGGTCCCGCAGGATACCCCCAGGGTTCAAAGACACCGAAGGACGGGTTGGACACAACCAAATCCCTCGGTCTTGACGCATTGGAAGTAGAGTTCGTAAGAGGCGCAAGAATATCCGCCGAGAAAGCACAGGATGTCGGCCGTATGGCCGGGGAAAGGGACATCAGGCTGAGCTGTCACGCCCCGTACTACATTTCATTCAACTCGGAGAGCCAGGAAACCAGGGATAAGAGTGTCGCATGGGTTATGGATACTGTCCGCGCTGCACACAATCTCGGAGCTTATCTTATTGTCATTCATGCTGCATCCTACGGCAAAACACCGGATACAGCTACGCAGTCTGTTATCGAAGGACTGTCAAGATGTAAAGACATCATGGATGACGAGGGCATAAAAGACGTAATCCTGGGCGTAGAAACCATGGGAAAGAAAGGTCAGTGGGGTACACTGAAGGAAATATCCCGGGTGATGGATTCCGTCGACGGAGCGCATCCTGTTTTGGATGTCGCACATGTACACGCACGTGATATGGGGTGGCTGAAAACGGAAGACGATATGAAGTCCCTTACAGACGAATTCTTCTCGCTTTCCGGGGATATTGCGCACTTCCACATCAGCTGCATAAAGTACGGCGATAAGGGAGAGATTTCCCATCTTCCTTTGGAAGCAAAGGATCCCGATTTACAGCTTCTGGCAAATGTCCTCAGGGATACGAAGCAGGAATGTACTTTCATCTGCGAGTCCCCTCTTCAGGAAAAAGATGCAGTCGTTTTCAAATCGATGTTTTAAGCTACTCTGTTGCATAATTAGTCCTCTGCCGTCAGAACGTTTCTTTCGTTGATGCTGATCAGGTCGGCGCGTATTCTTTTGTGTTTGTTGTAGACAATCACGGAGGCCGTGATTGTCACAGCCCTTCCTTTTCTCGTTCTGGATCTGACGTATTCTCCGATTATTCTCTTGAAATCGGAAAATGCCGACTCAATCTTCCATCTGAGACCGTATTTCTTGATACGGGACCATATTTCCGGTCCTTTTTCCACCCATATTTTTGCGGATTCGCCTCTGTCCATGCATCCGTTGCTGTGTGCAACGGTGTTGGATTTGAATCTGACATTGAATTCGATATTTTTCGAATTCAGAAACACCCAGCTTTCGGATGACTCGTATGCGCTGTCGGCGTACAGCGTCTTTATCCGATGGCCCTTTTCAAGGACCATCCTGACCAGCGGCCGCAGCTGAGGGGAATCGCCCACGTCGTCGTATGTCAGAACGAAAGCAAGAACCTCATTGGTATCGACATCTGTCAGCGCATGTAATTTCAGCCATCCTCTGTGTCCCTCGCTGACACCCCATTTTCCCTCTCTGTAGAGGGAACTGTCGTTCAGTGTCAGACCTGTGGAATCGACTGCAACCGTACGTTTTCTTGACGTCGTGTAAGGTCTGACATAGGTTGCAATTATTTTCCCTTCGCCGTAAAATGTGCAGTCCGCCGACACAATCTGGCGCATACGCCTGCAGACTGTGCTGTAATGCGGAAAGGTCTTTCCCAATGTTTTCATAATTCCCTGGGCGATTCCCGCGGCTTTTCTCAGTGTCAGGCAGTTGTATGACATGAAAGTCATTATCCAGACCATCATGGAATCGCAGTAGAGGTACGGTCTTCCTTTTTTGCCGGCATTCATTTCCGACAGTTCGGATTCTATCATTCCGATCCAATTTCTTATATCGAAAGTATCGGCATTCATGCGGACGGAAGCCTCATTGTTGGCTTTTGTCTCTCTGTATGTGGCTTTGCGGGGTTTTTTTCCCCATTTTCTGTCTGTAGACTTTTTATTCTTGCCTGCGCTAACTGGTGCTGTCATTCAATCATTCGTCCTTGGATGGCCGCTCCCTTTGTCCAGTGAAGATTTGGGGGAGCGTTTTCTCCGTTTTTCTGTGTCTGGCTTTGTTTCCAAAACCTGTGCTTTTCGGTATGTTTTTATCAAATATATATTTAACTTTATCGAAAAAAATAAATAATATGGGCGGAAATTTTAGACAAAATGTGGTGCATAAACGGTAAAAAAACGAAGTCTGAAAAATGCGAAAATCTGTGAGATCTGTCACGCAGCCGAGGGCCCTTAGCAGATTCGCCTAATTATGCAACAGAGTAAAAATGAGTAATATTATAATACGGACAGGCGATTTGGCTGTTCAGTAATAACATGAAACGGTACCTTCTCCCCGGCAGTGCCGGAGAAGGCCCGAAGGTGATGAAAATGATTAATGATGATTTTACGGCTGACGGGTATGACAGGCAGACATCCCGTCCCGGAATAAGGCGTAACGGGAGAGGGCATGAACAGAACCGTTCCCTCCGTACGCAGAATCTGCTGACGGCAGTATTGTTTTCGGCATTGCTGATCGTCGGATGTTCTCTGCTGATTGTTACGGCGGATGAGGCGGATGCCGAAAGCATCCTCGACGATGGCATCAGATACACAACATACGATACTACTAAAACGGCAACGGTATCCAAATGCGAGAGCACCAGCAGTACCGTAAATATTCCTTCGGCCATTACTAACAAAAGCATAACATACACAGTTACTGCAATAAATGACAATGCATTCAAGGGATGTACAGCACTCAATAAAGTGACCTTTGAAAAAAAACACGAAACCGAAATCGCAATCACAAAAATCGGAAGCAATGCATTCAACGGTTGCACCAATCTCACGTCTATAGAAATACCGAATTCAGTCACTGAGATTGGTGAAGGAGCATTCAAGGGATGTACAGGTCTCACGTCTATAACCATATCCAGTTCGGTAACCAAAATCGGAAACTATGCATTCTGCGGATGTACGGGACTTACA
>CAVFUJ010000060.1:6729-7648 GCA_963625795.1 Anaerovoracaceae bacterium | reverse complement strand
AATCTAATTTCACTAAAACAGCACCGCCATATTGATAGTGTTATCCCGTATTCCCTATCCGAAGGCTTTCCGATGATTGATGAAAATACATTCGAATCAATCGAACGTGCAGTCGCCGGTCTTTTCACAGGCGACAGCAGCGGACATGACATATTCCATACCAAGAGAGTGCATGACATGTCCGTAACGATACAGAAGAAGGAAGGCGGAGATATCAACGTAATAAGATTGGCATCTCTTCTTCACGATGCCGACGACAGGAAGCTCTTCGATTCTGTAAACTATCAAAATGCGAGAAAAATCATGTCCGAACATGACATCGATGATACTACACAGGAAAAAGTCATTAAAATCATTTCTCAAATCTCATTCAAAGGAAAGGATTCCGTCATTCCCGACACGTTGGAAGGAAAGATCGTTCAGGATGCGGACAGACTTGATGCAATCGGTGCCGTAGGCATCGGAAGAGCATTCGCTTACGGCGGAAAAGCGGGAAGGAAGATGTACGATCCTGACGAATCTTTCAAAGACGGTATGTCCGAAGACGAATACCTCAGGAATCAGGGAACAACAATCAACCACTTTTACGAGAAATTACTCCTTCTTAAGGATATGATGAACACTTCCGAAGGAAAACGCATCGCGGAACACCGTCATACTTTCATGGAAAACTTCCTGAAAGAATTCTATGACGAATGGAACGGTCAGGACAGCTTGTAACGGAGTATTGCCGCAAATCCGCCGAGAGAATTGAGTTCTTTTCCTGCATCATGCTGTTCCGAAACTACGATAACGTTTCCTTTCTGAGATTCCGTGGATCTTATCATATCGTCGTAATCTCCGTCACGTAACTTGGAATCGACAATCAGTAACGTTTCAACAGCACCCGCCAAAGCTGCATTTCTTACTTCTTCGGTAC
>CAVFUJ010000060.1:0-6719 GCA_963625795.1 Anaerovoracaceae bacterium | reverse complement strand
TAAACGAACACTTTCTGAAATGTATCGGAATATTTCTGTTTGATATCGTCCGCAAGCGATTCTTTCTCGAATCCCGTTCCGAGAAGCACCAAAGGCATATCCTTCTCGACTATCTGTTTCAGTTTTGATACAATATCGCCGTGATAGTCCCCGGTATCTTTTGTATCGTACTGTTTTCCGCTTCTTGAGGAACGTACGGTTGCAATCTCTTTCAGACCGTACTGCCTCATTACGGCAATCGTTGCTTCGTCCTGATCCAGGGAAACAAAGACAATCTTCGGTTTTGCCGTATCTTCCACCGCACGGTGCATTCTTTCAATCTGGGATTCTTTCCATTTTTTCTTGGAAATAGTGAGATTGTCTCCTACCTCAATCAGCAGAGTGTGATGCTGCCCGATATCCTGGGGGCCTTTTTCAATCACACCCAATAACTTAATTCTCAGATCATCTTCGGAAAATTCAATCTTCTCGATACGTACGCCGAGAGTCATTCTCTTCTTTTCCATGCGCTCGTTGTTGATTTTATCGGCGGATTTCTCTTCTCTTCTCGTAGTCGAAGCGGTAACCAAATCTCCTACTTCCACCACGTTGTAAAGATGCCAACTGTCGTCATCCGTCTCGAGACGGATGCTCATGCTGTTGTCGGCCGGATTCTGTCCGAGTATGCGCATATCAACCCCTATACTCCCTTCGTTATTGTATTTTATGCAGACGCAATCCGGAACCCGAAAAAGTTCATTATACGTAATTTGTGTTTTATGAACATATAAAAAATCAAAATAATGTTTTATTTTTACATAAAAAGTCTTGTAAAATACAGAAAGGCTGAGTTGTTATTATATACCTATCACCCATCCTATTCTGCGATGGCAACCAGTTACTTGCTTCTCGAGGACGGAACCGTAATGGAAGGAGAATCGTTCGGATACGATTCTTCCGGATACGGCGAAGTCGTTTTCACCACAGGTATGTGCGGTTATCAGGAAGGATTGACCGATCCTTCGTTCCGCGGACAGATTCTCATCTTCACCTATCCTCTGATAGGTAACTACGGCATAAGGAAGGAATTCGAGCAGTCGGATTCCGTCCACGTACGCGGTGTTGTTGTATCGGAATACTGTGAATATCCTTCGAAGGCATACGGAGGAGAACCCCTTGCGGATTATCTCAAAGCACACAGGATACCTGCAATTTCAGGCATAGATACAAGAGCGTTGGTTGTCAAGATCCGTCAGCAGGGTGCGTTCAAAGGAGCAATCATCAACGATGCTTCGAAGATCGAAGAAACACTCAGAGAACTCAGGACGATGAAATCTCCTATGGCGGACAATCTTGTTGCCGAAGTGTGTACAAAGACAGTAAAACACATAGACAACGGAATGGGTGTAACCGTAGGAATCATCGACTGCGGTACGAAAAAGAAGATTCTGGATCAGCTGTCGAGGAGGTTCGATCTTGAAATCTTCCCTTACGATACACCTGCACAGGTTATCATCGATTCTGGAGTGAAAGGTGTGATGATTACGAACGGACCCGGAGATCCGGCACATCCCGCACTGAAAGATACTACGGTAAAGACAATCAAAGATCTTTCATCCGTAATGCCGATGGCGGGAATCTGTTTCGGAAGTCAGCTCATCGGACTTGCAATGGGCGGTAACACCTACAAGATGAAATTCGGTCACAGAGGTTCCAACCAGCCCGTGAAGTATAACGGAAGGGTTTACATCACATCCCAGAACCACGGATATGCCGTAGACGACGAAAGCCTCGACGGAACGGGATTGGTTGTCGATCAGGTCAACGTCAACGACGGTACCGTCGAAGGTGTCAGACACAGAGACTTACCGATTTTCACATGTCAGTATCACCCCGAGGCTGCGCCCGGACCGGATGATACCACTACGTTATTTGACAAATTCAAGAAAATGGTCCTGGAGGCGAAACAGTGAAGAAGGATTACAAGAAAATCATGATCATCGGTTCCGGACCTATCGTAATCGGACAGGCTGCGGAATTCGATTTCTCAGGTTCGCAGGCCTGTAAATCCGTCAGGGAAGAGGGTTACAAGACCGTATTGGTCAACTCAAACCCCGCTACGATTCAGACAGATGTCGAAATGGCGGACAGCGTTTACGTTGAACCTCTTCAGGCAGATATTATTGAGAAGATTATTGCCAAGGAAGGTGTCGACGGAATCCTCGCGGGAATGGGAGGACAGACCGCACTGAACATTTGTTCGGAATTGGCTGAAAAAGGAATTCTCGACAAATACGGTGTAACCCTTTTGGGAACACAGCCCGATGCAATTGCAAGATCCGAGGACCGTGAGTTGTTCAAGGAAGCTATGCAGCGTATCGGAGAGCCTGTTCCGAAGAGTATGAGTGTCAATTCGATAGAAGAAGCACTCAAGGCCGTGGAATATATCGGAAGCTACCCTGTTCTTATCCGTCCCGCATTCACACTCGGAGGTACCGGAGGAGGTATCGCCTACGACGAGAAAGAACTCAGGGAAATCTGCGCACGCGGTCTTTCCTATTCGCGTATCCATCAGGTTCTGATTGAGGAATCCGTTCTCGGATGGAAAGAGTACGAATATGAAGTGATGAGGGACAGCAAAGACAACTGTATCATCATCTGTACTATGGAGAATCTCGATGCGATGGGTATTCACACAGGTGAGAGTATTGTCTGTGCCCCTATTCTTACAATTTCAGATAAAGACCATCAGATGCTGAGGAATTCCGCATTAAAAGTTATCCGCGAACTCGGTATCGAAGGCGGTTGTAACGTTCAGTTTGCATTCAACCCCAAGAACAGCGAATACCGTTTGATTGAGGTCAACCCCCGTGTTTCGAGATCTTCCGCTTTGGCATCCAAAGCAACAGGATACCCGATTGCACGTGTATCCGCAAAGATTGCATTGGGATACACTTTGGATGAGATTCCGAACAAGGTTACAGGTACAACATACGCTGCATTCGAGCCCTCTATCGATTACGTTGTCGTGAAAATACCCAGATGGCCTTTCGACAAGTTCCGTACAGTCGACAGACACCTCGGAACTCAGATGAAATCCACCGGAGAGACGATGGCTATCGGAAGAAACTTCGAGGAAGCCCTTCTGAAAGGAATCAGGTCTCTGGAAATCGGTTCAACGTATCTCAACTCACCGGATATGACAGATGCGGAGATAGAAGACGAACTGAAACACGCCACCGATATGCGTATCTTCGCTATTGCGGAGGCACTCAGAAGAGGACACGATCCGCAGGAAATCTCCGACATGTGCCAGTGGGATAACTTCTTCACACTTAAAGTAAAGAACATCATCGACATGGAGAACAGAATCAAAACAGAAAAACTCACACCCGCTCTTCTTAAGAAAGCAAAGGTCATGGGATTCCCGGATTCTGTTATTGCATCGTTCTCCAACATGAGTGAATTCGATGTCCGTGAGATGAGGAAAAAGGAAGGAATCGTTCCCGTCTACAAGATGGTCGATACCTGTGCCGCAGAGTTCGAAGCCAAAACACCGTACTTCTATTCAACATACGGAAGCACCTGCGAATCGACACACGATGAAAACAAGAAACGTGTTGTAATCATCGGAGGCGGACCGATACGTATCGGACAGGGAATCGAGTTCGATTACTGCTGTGTACACAGTGTTATGGCACTGCAGGAAGCAGGTGTCGATGCCGTTATCGTCAACAACAACCCCGAAACGGTTTCAACAGATTTCGATATCTCGGACCGTCTCTATTTCGAACCTCTTACGTTGGAAGATGTTCTCAACGTCGTAGAGAAAGAAGACGCGGACGGAGTTATCGTTCAGTTCGGAGGACAGACAAGTGTCAACCTCGCGATGGATCTCGAGAAAGCACTTGCCGGTACACGTACCAAAGTGCTGGGAACAACTCCCGATATGATGGATGTCGCCGAAGACAGAAGGAGATTCTCCAAACTTATGGTCGATCTCGGCATCAGGCAGCCGGAATCCGGTACCGGATACTCATTCGAGGAAGCCAAAGAAATCGCAGAGAGAATCGGATATCCTGTTCTGATAAGACCTTCATACGTCCTCGGAGGACGCGGAATGGAAATCCTCTATTCCACCGAAGAACTCAAGACATACATCGACACCGCAGTTCGTGTATCAAGGAACCACCCTGTGCTTATCGATAAGTACCTCACGGAAGCAATCGAATTGGATGTAGATACTGTGTCAGACGGAACCGATGTTTACGTCGGAGGAATAATGGAACACATCGAATACGCAGGTGTTCACTCAGGTGACGCTACGATGGTTCTTCCGCCGATTACACTTTCCAAGAAAGTTGTCAACGATGTTGTCGACATATCGAAGAAAGTAGCACTGGCACTTAACGTAAAAGGAATGATGAACCTGCAGTTGGCTGTCAAAGACGAACAGGTTTGGATGATCGAAGTCAACCCGAGGGCATCACGTACGGTTCCGTTTATCTCCAAAGCAACGGGAGTGCCTCTTGCAAAGATCGGTACGCAGATTATGCTCGGAAAGACACTGAAAGAATTGGGCGTTCCCACCGAATACAGAACAATCGATCACTATGCAATCAAAGAATCCGTGTTCCCGTTCCTGAAACTGCCCGGAGTCGATTCGATTCTCACACCTGAGATGAAATCCACGGGTGAAGTCATGGGAATTGACGAGAATCTCGATGTCGCATGTTACAAAGCGGAAATCGCCGCAGGTACAAACCTTCCGATGGAAGGCGGAGTTTACGTCACGGTAAACGACGGCGACAAGCCGAAGGTGTTGGACTGTGTCAGAGATCTCTACGAAATGGGATTCAACATCTACGCAACAAAAGGAACTTCGACATTCCTCAGGAAGAACGGTATTCAGACCACGACCGTGTTCACACTGTCTGAGAAATACAAGCCTCAGGCCACTGAGTACATGAGAGGCGGAATGATTAATATGATTATCAACACCCCGTCGAACAAGTCCGGTGCCGTGAGGGACGGATATCAGCTCAGACGCCTCGCGGTTGAGTTGGAAATGCCTTTCCTGACAACCGCGAACGGTGCGAAGATGGCTGTTGCTGCGATTAAAGTGATGAGAGGCAAAGACATCAGTGTCAAAGCTATGTCCGAGTATCACACTTTTAAGAAAGCCTGACAGGGGGATTTCCCCCTGTCCGGAACATTTCTTTTTTTAACTTCTGATTGAACGTAAACTTAGTCGGAATAATTTGTTTATTTCCAGTTTTTCCTTAGTTTTTCTAAGATTCGGGATCGTCTGTAGTTCCCTTTGTCGGCCCGGGAATGTACGGCCCGCGTTCATCATAACGTTTGAAAGCCTTCGCTAAATTGGCTCCGGCTTCCGGAGTATCAATCTTCATGGTTTCGTAAAATGAACTCGTAGCCATGCGATTCCCTCTGATTTTTATCATCATCAGTCTGTACAAATAATTTTCCCGGATTTGCACCCAAGTGCGACAAAAAATGATGCTCTGGCGATGTTGTCTTCACAGGGCAGCATTCCGCAGATATCTTCACTAACAATGATTTTCTTCAATTTTCATAAAATCTAATCAATTCATGATTCAATAGACAAATGTCTAATCAAATAGTTTATCTACTACTGTATGGTTGTACTAATCCCGTTGATTACATGAAATTGATTTTCGTCAGCGGCGGAGTAATATCAGGCCTCGGAAAAGGAATCACGGCATCGTCCATCGGACGTATGCTGAAGTCACGCGGTCTCAAAGTATCGATGATAAAGATCGACCCGTATCTGAACATAGATGCGGGAACAATGAATCCTTACGAACACGGGGAAGTGTTCGTACTCGATGACGGCGGAGAAGTGGATCTTGACTTAGGAAACTACGAGAGATTCCTTGACATCAACCTCAACAGCGATCATAACATCACTACAGGTAAAGTGTACAAATCCGTAATCGAGAACGAAAGACACGGAAACTATCTCGGAAAGACCGTGCAGATTATTCCTCACATTACGGATGAAATCAAAAGAAGAATCACAACCGTAGCGAGGGAAAGCGGTGCGGATGTTACTATAGTGGAATTAGGCGGAACCGTCGGAGACATGGAATCCATGCCTTTCCTCGAAGCCGCAAGACAGCTCGGAAGGGACTTGGGAAGAGAAGAAAATGTACTTTTCGTTCACACTACGCTTGTCCCGATTATGGGTTCCGTCGGTGAAGAGAAGACAAAACCCACACAGCATTCAGTCAAGGAACTGATGGCGATAGGAATTCACCCCGATATCATCGTCGGACGCTGTTCTCAGCCTATCTGCGACGCGGCACGTGCCAAAATCGCAATGTTCTGCGATGTCGACAGTAACGCTGTAATCTCCACCCCGGATGCACGTTCGATCTACGAAGTTCCGCTGAATCTTGAGAAACAGGGTGTAGCCGATCTGATAATCAACAAGATGAAACTCACACCTATGACAGGAAAGAGAGACATGAAGAAATGGGAGTCATTCCTCTCAAACGTTCTCAATCCTGTCAGGGATGTAACTATTGCAGTCGTAGGAAAATACACTTCGTTGGCGGATTCCTATCTTTCGCATCTCGAAGCACTGACACATGCCGGTGCGGAAAGGAAATGCAAAGTGAATGTGAAGTTTGTTGACTCAGATACATTGGTCAACGGTTCTCCCGAAGCCATACTTTCGGGAGTACACGGAATACTTA
>CAVFUJ010000059.1:0-7742 GCA_963625795.1 Anaerovoracaceae bacterium | reverse complement strand
GAAGGCCTCATGGATCTTGTGGGAAGCCGTATAGGTACCGAACGTCAGTACGAAGGATTCGGATTCACTCACGACACATACGACATCAACGAAGGTCCGTACAAATCCGCATACACCCTTTTGGAATCAATGAGCGATAAGATGATCGCTCAGCTTGAATTGGGAAAGAAACTCCGTGCGGTCGATGTGAAAGACGAAGCAAGTAAAGTCATTGACAAGCACTTCATGCCCGACATGGCGGGAAATCTGAGAAGTTTCTCCGCACAGACGTTCAGATGCACCAACTGTAACGCAAAATACAGAAGAATTCCTCTCAGCGGAATCTGTACGAACTGCGGACACACACTGAATCTTACGGTTCACGAGAAGAGTGTGAGAAAATATCTCGGTGTTTCCCAGGAAGTCTGCGAGAAATACGGAATGTCCGACTACACAAGAGAAAGAGTCGAGATTCTGTCGATGAGTATGGATTCTCTGTTCAACAACGACAAAGTGAAGAAGTGCAAACTTTCGGACTTCTTCTGATTTTACTTAGTACAAAAACCGGAATGATATTTCCGGAGATAATAAGTGGGGGCATATGCCCCCGATTGTTTGAAGTTTACAACGCTGCGACCTGTTCCGCGAAGTCTTTGGCTTCTTCGGAAAGGATCTCAGCTGCTTTGTCCAGTACCTGCTGGGCTGTGAGCGAACCGTCCGTCTCGAATTTGAAAACGAAGTTGTGCTCGTCACCTTTGACAGATATACCGTCGAAGTTCTCGACGCATGTCATGCACAGTGAGCACTTGTCGCTGTCGGTAACGGTGAGTTTTCCGTCGGATACCTCGAAGACTTTCTTCGGGCATGCTGCGGCAATCTCTTCGGGTGAGTCTACATCGCCGATTTCGATAATCGGTCTGTAGCTGTATCCTACACCGTTTGCGACCTGCCACTTCACGTGTTTCCTCGCAGTTCCCATAACCGCATGTGCGTAGATGAGAACAGACTGACCGTCTGCGAGATCCACGATAGGGATGAATTCATCCTTCACCTTGAGGTCGGGACTTCCGAGAGGCTGAAGATCTCCTGAGTAAACAGTGCACGGGCCGTATTTGTTGAGGCTGTACATGATCTCACAGCTGGGACATCCTTCTCCTCCGCAGACACATTCGTCTTTGAAGTTGAATTCGTCTTTAGTGGGTACGGGGACCATTCCGAGCCTGTGTGCGATGATCTCATCGAACAGGGGAGTCATACTCTCGAATTCCCTGCCGTCGACATCGATGGGACCGAGGTGGAATTCCACCTTGTCGATCGCCATCTTGGGTATATCGGTCAGCATGGTCCTCCTGAGAGCGTTCGCCATGGCCGGAGACGAATCTTTCAGGATGAACCTGCATTTCCTCTCAGCCATCTCGACTATCTGGATTTCCATGGTCAGGCCTCCTCAGACCCTGCGTCCTCTGCGTCCGCCTTTCTTCTTGGTACCGTCGTGCGGTACGGGAGTGACATCCTCGATGCGTCCGATCTTGAGGCCTGCCCTTGCAAGTGCACGGATTGCAGCCTGTGCTCCGGGACCGGGTGATGTCGAGCCGTTTCCTCCGGGTGCACGTACTCTGACGTGGATTCCGACGAACTCTTTCTCCTTTGCGACATCGGCAACCTTCTCGGCTGCTTTCTGTGCTGCGTAAGGCGAAGACTCATCCTTTGCGGTCTTGACGACCATTCCGCCTGTGGCTTTCGTGATTGTCTCTGCTCCGGTGATGTCCGTGAGCGTGATCATAACGTTGTTGTAACTCGCGTAGATGTTCGCGATTCCCCATTTTGCAGTCATCAGTTGTCACCCTCTTCGTTCGATGCGTCGCCTGCCGAGATTCCGGCCTCTTCTGCGTCTGCTCTTGCTTCCGCCGCTTTCTTTGCCGCTTCCTCTGCATCCTTCGCTGCTTTGAGTTCTGCGTTGGCTGCTGCCTGTTCCGCAGAGATCCTCATGGGGTGCATCTCGTCGTTGAAAGGCGATGCGGGGTCGTACATGATAGAGGATTCCTCGTACCTTGTTACGATGTATCCGGGGATTGTTACCCTGTGGCCGTTCATAAAGATGTGTCCGTGAACGATCATCTGCCTTGCCTGTCCGACAGTGCTTGCCATTCCCTTCTCGAAGACGAGAGTCTGAAGCCTGCGTGAGAGGATGTTCTCCTCTGAAAGTGTAAGGATATCGTTGAGCGTTGCGCCCTCAACAGGAAGGACTCCGATCTTGGAGCACTTGTTGATAAGTGCGTCGGACTCGATCTTTGCCTGTGCGTCACCGCTTCTGAGACGTGCCTGAAGTTCCCTGGACTGTTTCCTGAAGTTCCTCAGGATGGACTGGGCTTTCCAGACCTCTGTCTTGTTCTTGAGACCGTACTGGTTGACAAGGACGACCTCTGCCTTGATCCTCTCGCCCTGCCAGGGGTGTGAGGGTGTATCGTATGACCTGCGTGAAAATTTAGGATCTCCCATATTACCGCCTCATTTACTTCTTGCTGACACCCATTGTCAGTCCGTGACGTCCGTTGGACCTTGTCCTCTGACCCCTTACCTTGTGGTGGGTCTCGTGCCTGATACCGCGGTAGCAGCGGATCATCTTCATCCTGTTGATGTCGTCTTTCTTGGTGAGCTCAAGCTCGTTTCCGATAAGGTGCATGTCAGAACCTGTCTCGTAGTCGAGCTGCCTGTTGATTGCCCACTCGGGTGCGTACTCTACGTATGTTGTGATAAGCTGCTCGAGTTTTGCGACGTCTTCGTCCGAGAGCGAACCGATCTTGACCGAGGGATCTACGCCGGCTTTCTTGACGACGATCTGTGCGACCCTCTTTCCTACACCCTTAATCTGCTGAATACCGATAACGGTCCTCTTGAGACCGTCGATATCGCTGTTAGCAATACGGACGATGAAGTTGAAGTCCTCATCTTCCTGCTGCTGCTGTTTAGCATTCTTTTTCTCTGCCATATTCTTCCTCCGTAAATGTTCCGCTAAGGAATTACCCAAGCATCATGCCTCACAGACCCCGACATAAAGGCTGTGTGCTGTGCTCTCGGTACACGCATAGATTCTATGCTGTCGAGTTTACGGCACCACTGGGATTCGGTAATAGTATATAAATATGGGTACGGCGGCGGACTGCCGCCGTACATAGGTTTTTTCAGAGCTCTCTTCTGTTGAAACGGAAGAAAGCAATGACTGTCGGAATGATTCCCCATACGAACAGGGTTCCGACAACCTTGGCTGCATCGACGGACTTATCGAGTACGGCGTAACTGATTGCCGACCTGGCACTGTCGATGAAGTACCAGTAGTCATCCGCATTCATGTTGCCCTGTGCGATCATCAGAATCGAAAGAATCAGCGACGGACCGAGCAGGAGGAATATGAACGTCAGAACAGCTGCGGAAGAGGATCTCTTCATCAGCGAACTGAACATCATTGCAATTCCCGTTACGGCGAATATGTACATCACAAGATATCCGTACGACTCAAGGAGACGGGGAGATACCTCTCCGGACAGTACTAATGACAATACTGCCACAATGATGTAGTACAGTGCCATTATGACAACGTTGATCAAAAACGACGTGACAAACTTTCCGAGGAATATCGACGATTTCTTGATCGGTTTTGTGAACAGAATCAATGCCGTTCTTTCTTCGAATTCGGATGAGAGTGTTGTCGAAGCGAAAAGCGTAGCGCCGAGGAGTGCCAATGTCGCCGTGAATGAAACATAGGTGCTGGTGATTTCCTGATGTGTGGAATCCTTCATAAACAGTATCTGGGACACTGCGAGAAGAATCAGCACCGCCGCGACAATGACGCCGTAAATGAGCATCTTGAGACCGCTGAAGTGCTTGATCTGTTCGTATCTGCTGACAACGAATGCCTGACGGATGTCTTCCGCAACGCCTGTCTTACGAAGATATGCTGCCATGTTTTCACCTCGACTCCTTAATCATGTTCAGATACACAGACTCGAGAGCATCCTCTTCGTTAAAGCTGTATACCTTCAGACCCATTCCGCTGATCTCACTGAGTAACTGATACTGATCCTCATCGTTTCCTTCGAAAGCGAGCTTGATACCGTTCCCGTTGAAGGCTCTGACATCATGTACGTTGCTGATTGCCGAGAGTTTTGATATTACGTTATCTCCGACTTCGCCCAATACTTTGATTGTGATTGTCCTTCTGTTGTTGGCACCGAGGATATCGTTGAGATCTCCTTCCCTGATCATCGTACCGTGGTTGATCAGTGCAATACGGTCGCACATATCTCCGACTTCGTGAAGCATATGGGAACTTGTGAGAATCGTAAGATCGTTTTTGGCTCTCACGGTTTTGAGAATTTCTCTAATCTCGGCCATACCTCTCGGGTCGAGACCGGAGGTAGGTTCATCGAGAATAATCGTGTTCGGATGGTTGAGAAGTGCAAGACCCAGAGCAACCCTCTGCTTCATTCCCTTGGAGAATGTACCTATTTTTTTATCAGCCCATTGGGACATGTTGACGTCTCTGAGAATTCCGTCGGTTTCCGCCGAAATAGATTCTTTGGTCATGCCGAATATCGCCCCTATGTACTGGAACGTCTGATTCGGAGTGAGATACGAATAAAATTCAGGTGTCTCGACAACTGTACCTACACCGTCCAAAGCATCCTTGGGATTGGTTGTAACATCGATACCGTTGATGTACGCATTTCCCGAGGTGGCGTTGATCAGATGGGTCAGGATCTTCAGGGTTGTACTCTTACCCGCACCGTTCGGACCGAGAAGACCTGTGAAACTGTTCTTCTTGACCGAAAGATTGAGGTCGTTTACGGCCACGAATCCTTTGTATTCTTTCCTTAAATTTACGATTTCTATCTGGTTGCCGGCCATGGTGCGGCCCCCCTATACCGAGAAGGTATGTCGTTTGCAGAGCGACCACAACGGCATACGATATAAACTTAAAGCACAGAACATCCCGATTGATTATCGGAAATGGTAATAATGAGTGCCGAAGACCGGATTCGAACCGGTGAACTCCTACGAGAACAGATCTTGAGTCTGTCGCCTTTGACCAGGCTTGGCAACTTCGGCTTTGTCCGTCCTCATGGGGAGGACGGTAATAAAGATTTGTACGGCGGTCAGAAACCGCCGTCGGGTATGGTGAGAACCTCTCCTCTGCCTTCGCCGATGTGAACGGTGTGCTCGAACTGTGCCACACATCCTTTCTTCTTTTCAATAAGGATGGCGTAGCTTGACAGAATACCGTGACGTACGAGAGCTTTCACCTTCTGTTCGGCTTTCGGATCGTCGCAGCTGCGTGCACAGAAGGGGAAGGATGAGAATTCTTCCTTCAGGTAGTCGAAAAACTCCTGAAGTGCGGGATCCGCAATAGGTCCGTCCCTTATGATGCGGCAGATGTTTCCCGGCTTTCCTCCTACGATCAATCCCTCGCCGTTTGTGGCGAAAGGTTCGCAGGCGATGACCATATTCTTCTTAAGAACCTGTGTATCGCCGTTGTCGTAGTTGGGAATCGAAAGTCCTGCGTGAAGGTTGTAAGGCTCAATCTGATGACCGGAAAGGTTCCTGATCGGTGCGTATCCGTGATTTTGAATGGTTCCTTCAACAACACTTCCGATCTCGTTAATCGGTACGCCTTCCCCGATGAATTCCATGACTGTGTCTCTTGCGTCACGTGCAGCATCAATCAAATCGGTAAATCTTCTGGTTCCGACTTCGGTCGTACCGGCGGTGTCACCTACGAAACCGTCCAACTGCGCACCGCAGTCGAGTTTGACAACGTCACCGATTTCGAATTTTGTCTTATCCGTGGATGACGGAGTGTAGTGTGCAGCAATCTCGTTCACACTGATGTTGCAGGGGAATGCAAGTTTCATTCCCTGAGATCTGATGTATCCTTCGACTTCTTCTGCGACATCGAAGAGCTTTACACCCTCGTCGATCATGCTCAGGCCTTTCTCTCTGGCATTTGCCGAGATTCTGCCCACTCTGCGCATTTTTTCCAAATCAGCCTGACTAGTCATTGAGAACATCTTCTATCTGCTGTTTTGTAATCGCACCCTGGCGTATGATTTCGACTTCATCATCCATAATCCAGACGATTGTGGACGGTTTACCGAGAGTACATGCACCTGCATCGAGGTAGTACGGGACGGAATCTCCGAAGTCCTTCACTGCATCTTCTACTTTGACTGCATCGGGATGTGAGTGAAGGTTTGCCGATGTTGCGATAATCGGTGTCTCGGACTGCCTGATTAATTCAAGTGCAACCTTGTTATCGGGAATACGGATTCCGACTTTCTGCGACATCGATGTGACGATGTTAGGTACCGAAGGATCCTTCTTTGTGATGATTGTTAACGGTCCGGGGAGGAAAGCATCGATGAGTTTCTCCACTTTACGTGTCATGACGGCAATGTTCTCAACCATCTCTTTGTCTGCGACTGCGACGGAGAGCGGCATATCGAAGGGTCTGTTCTTTACAAGGTACAGTTCCTTGATAGCTTTCTGGTTGAATGTGTCTGCGGCGATACCGTAGACTGTTTCAGTAGGGTACACTACGAGTTTCCCCTCTTTGATGGCTTCGGCTGCGACACCGATGTTCTTCAATGTCTCCTTATCCAGCTGATCGTTGCATTTCAAAATCTGCATCAATATACCCCCATAATCTGTAATGCTTTTCCTACATATTGTTTACCGTCTGACCTGACGGAAGGACCGTGACCCGGATAAAGACCGTCGAAATCGATATTGCGTAGTTTATTCAGCGAATCGATCAATGCATCGGCCGAACCGGTAGGATGAGAATAGTTTCCGACACTTCCGACCATGAAAGTATCTCCTGAGAACAGTGATTTTGTTGTTTCATCGAAGATACAGATCGAACCTATTGTATGGCCGGGTGTCTCGATACATGTGAGAACATGATCTCCGAGATCGATTGAATCTCCTTCGTTGAAGTCAATCACATCCATAGGAGAAATCTTCCCTCCGAACTTAGTTCCGAGAGTGGATTCGGAATCACCCTCTCTGAGAGGCTGAGCGTCCAATCTTCCCGCATATATCTTAGGTTTGAACCTGGACAGAATACCTGTCATGCCGCCTACGTGATCGTAGTGGCGGTGTGTAAGTATCACATAATCCAAAGACCTGCCATCCAAAGCGTCGGTGACACGTTTTACAACAGTGTCAGACTCGAATCCGGTGCCTGTGTCGATAAGTGCCGTGCCCTTTGATCCGAGAACAAGGTAAATGTTGGAATCGAAGAGCAACGCAGGCTCAATCTGCCGGATAGTCATCAAATTGCTGTACAGACAATTTGTATTTAACCTATTTGATAAAATATGAAAAATGAATGAAAAAGATGAGAAATAATTCATACGCAACCTGTTTAACTGCTAGACCACACCCCAGCGACGTCAAAAGAACTTTAGTGAGTGCGGGCTGAATACCTCGGAAAACCTCGGTACTTACACCCCACTTCTATCAAACTCATCATTTATGAGCGTTCTATGGGTACCTCTTTTTCAAGATGGCTTCGAGCTTAGATGCCTTCAGCTCTTATCCACTACCGCGTGGCTGCTCAGCAGTGCCTTGTCAGACAACTGATCAACTAGAGGCGACGGACCCCTGTTCCTCTCGTACTAAAGGGTCCTTCTCGTCAGGTACCAACACCTCCATCAAAAAGCAACAAAACTGTCTCGCGACGTTTTAAACCCAGCTCACGATCC
>CAVFUJ010000058.1:0-7845 GCA_963625795.1 Anaerovoracaceae bacterium | reverse complement strand
CTTATCGGAGATTTCATCACTCTTCACAAGTCTGTGTGTAGGCCAAATGACCAATCCTTCGTCATCCGCAGCTACCAATGTGGCAAGAACGAAAGATCTCATCTCGTTTCCGGGGTTTTCCAGAGAATAGTTCAGTGCTGTTTCGTACCTGTGGTGTCCGTCTGCGATGAGCATCTTCTGTTCGGAGAGTTCGGAACTCATCTTACCGAGTGTTTCTTTGTCTGAAATCCTGAAGTACTCGTGTTTTACACCCGAATCATCCGTAAAGGAGTACAGAGGTTCCGCATTCTCATTAATCTTTGAGATCAAATCCTTCGAAAATCCTTCGAAGATACCGAAAATCGATTCCAAATGCGTGTCCATATCTCTCAGAAGATTCAGACGGTCCGCTTTTACTTTGGAGAATGTTTCCTCATGGGGAATGATGTGTCCTTCCTCGTATTTCTCGGTCTTCAGCCTTCCGACGTAACCCGTCCTTGTTTTCACGACACCGTGGTCGTTGAACGTCTGCTTATAGAGGTAGAACGAATCGTCATCCTGAACGAGAGAACCGTCTTCAATCCATGATTCCAATCTTTTCCTCGATTCCCTGTATCTCTTGTCGGAATCGGGCATGAGTGTGAGTTTCGTGACGTTGTACGGTCTGCTGCGGAGTTCGTCGAGATATTCTCCGCCTATCACATCATACGGGGGAGATACGCGGGATTCTATCGTCTCGCCGTCCTTCAGTGACGGCCTGTATCCTTTGAACGGAAGGAATGTAACCATAGGTACACCTGAACATGTGTACAATCGGTCCGTATTATAATATTTGGATTGATTAACAGATCCTGGGAACGGGATCTCCCGCCGGAGGTTCGAGAATTCTCTTACCGCCGATTTCGGTTCTGAGGATAACCCTCGGTACATCCGATGCGACTGCATGTCCGATGACTGCGGCATTCTTTCCGAGAGGGTGTTTTCTTAATTCGGAAACAATTTCATCAGCCATCTCGGGAACGCATCCGATTACGACTTTTCCTTCGTTACCGATGCTGAGAGGATCGATACCGAGCATATCGCACGCGTTGACTACACCGTCTCTCAGAGGAATATCGGAGTATTCGATTTCCATACCTATGTGTGATTTGGAGCACCATTCGTTGAGGGTGTTGGCCAATCCTCCTCTCGTGGGATCTTTCATGGCAACGATTCCTCCTTTCTTCAGTCCGACTTCGATAAGACCGTTGAGAGGAGCAACGTCACTCTTAACTTCGCTGTCGAAACCGTATCCCTCACGGAACGATAACAATGCGATTCCGTGATCTCCCACATATCCCGAAACAATAATCGCATCTCCGGGTCTGACGTTGCTGTCGGTAGCCCATCTCGAGTCTACTTTCCTGTACTGTTCGGCAACTTCGAGGTTGCTGTCCATGTATTTCGATCTCTTACCGATTGCAGAGGTGCACATGACCATCTGATCCACAGCACCCGCTTCCACAACCTTGGTGTCTCCCGTAGCAATGGGGACTCCGCATCCTTCCGCGGTCTTTCCCATCGATTCCAGAACTTTATCGACAATATCGACATCAAGTCCCGCTTCAAGAATAAGCGAACAGGACAGTGCCAAAGGTGTCGCACCCATAACCGAGATATCGTTTACGGTACCTGCAACGGAAATCGAACCGATGTCTCCTCCGGGGAAGAACAGCGGTTTCACCGTATGGCCGTCGGTGGTGAATACGATGCCGTCAACAACAGCCGAATCATCAAACGAGTCGAGCGGTACTTCCGCTTTCATCTTGGGAAAATGCGATGTGACATGTTTCGCGAGGAACTCCTGCATGATCTCCCCGCCGGAACCGTGATTCATTACTACTTTGGCCATGTCCGCACAATCAGTGAAGTGTGCGATAAATGTTTTCTTTCTTTACCGTGAAGACAGGGTCAAAATGAAACACTTTAACTATTTCTTAATGAATCGAGAAACGGGCCCATGGGGTAGCGGATTTCAGCCTGACGGTCTTCGGAACCGTAGAACCGGGTTCGATTCCCGGCGGGCCCGCCAATCAAAACCCAAATCGAATACGAAAGTATTCGGTTTAGTTTTTCTTTTGCAGAAAATCAGATCTTATCTGCACTTTTCGGCTGTCGGCGTGCCGTCGTTTCAGTCTTTTCGGGGTTCATATCGCTTTATCCGCAGCAGCTGCAGACGGTTTTATGCCGCGAAAGGTTCCCGACGTGAGAAAGGAGTGTGTCAGGCTATCCTGCCAAAGGCAAAATTATTGAGTTGCTTTATTATTCGATGTATTGCAGACTTGAAAATTTTCGGAGGATTTTATGAAGACGGTAAAATTAAACAACGGCGTAGAAATGCCTGTTATCGGCTACGGTGTTTTTCAAATTGAAAACGACAGATGCGAAAAATGCGTCTCGGACGCTCTCGAAGCCGGCTATCGTCTGATAGATACGGCGCAGGCATATTACAATGAAGAAAGCGTCGGACGCGCAATAAAAAACAGCGGAATTTCCCGCGAAGATATTTTTCTTACGACAAAAGTCTGGGTAACGGATTTCGGCTATGAAAAAGCAAAAAAATCGGTTCTCCTGTCAATGGAAAAATTACAGACAGATTATTTGGATTTGGTTTTAATTCATCAATGTCTTTCCGATTACTACGGTGCATACAGGGCGTTGGAAGATCTGTATTCGGAAGGCAAAATACGTGCTATCGGCATATCGAATTTCTCTGCGGAACGTATGGCGGATATTGCTGCGTTCAATAAAATCGTGCCTGCTGTAAATCAGGTTGAAACGCATTTATTTTGGCAACAACACTATTTGCACGAATGGATGAAAAAGTACAACATACAGCACGAAGCGTGGGGACCGTTGGCACAACATCGCATAAAAGAAATTCTGTCAAACCCCGTGATTAAAAAGATCGCTGAAAAGTATTCAAAAACGCCGTCGCAGATAGCATTGAAATTCAATGTGCAGCGTGATATAGTGGTTATTCCGAAAACGGTCAACAAAGACAGAATGAAAGAAAATCTCGACATATTCGATTTTGAACTTACCGCCGACGAAATAAAGCAAATCCGCACATTGGACGAAAACAAATCTCTGTGGTGTGCGTATGACGACCCTATGATAGTGCAATACGCTATGGAATAAAGCAAAAACAAAATCCGATTTACGTTACTGATGCTCCGCCGGAAACGATCAGATTCTTAATTCGGATTCGATCAGTTCGATATATTCCGCAATCCTCAGACCTTTTTCGGTAAGATTCAGAATGGTGGTGCCTCTGCTTCCTTTGCGGTTCTGTGTAATCAGTCCCAATCCCTCAAGTTCGTTCAGTTTGCGGGGCATGTTCGGATTGTTCGGAATCATCCTGTATAGTTCGGTCTTCATGCAGTCGGGATTCTTCTTCAGGAACAGTATCGTCGTAAGATAGTGCTTGCCCTCGATTGCTGATATGTTTTTCTCCATCGGGATATCCCTCCGCGGTATAACGTATGTCGATGATTCTGACGTTATTTACTCTTTTTTTATTCGTTTCTTAGTACTTAGAAAGCAAAATGAGATTGGATGAATAAGGAACGTAAATTATTGTTTATGAGTGTCTGGCTCATGTTACGGAGAAACATCTTTACCGAAATCCGGAGGATGTACGGTAAATCCGACTGACCTCCGGGAAACTTTTATCATTATTCTGTGTGTCGGGGTTGCCGATGGATGCGGCGTGGATATTCCTCATCATTGCCGGTTTCATGGAACCCTGTTGGGTTTACACCATGGAAAAATCGGACAGTTTCAGAATTCCCAAGTGGGCGGTACTGACGGCTGTGTTGGTTATAGTCGACCTGTATCTTTTATCCGTTGTGATGCAGACTCTCGGTGCGGGAATATCCTATGCAATATGGACGGGAATCGGTGCCGTGTGTACTTTCCTCATGGGTATTTTCATTTACAAAGAATCGGCAACACCGGTCAGAGCAATTCTCATAATGATGATCATCGCCGGAATAATCGGATTAAATCTCACATCGGGGGCGGCATGATGGATACGAGATGGACCGCAATTATTATTGCGGGAATTTTCGAAATCGTATGGGCCGTCGCAATGGATTATTCGGACGGATTCACAATCTGGTATTACGACGTGATTGTGGTTGTTTTCCTCATTCTGAGTATGGTTCTTCTGGCAAAATCCCTGAAATCGGGACTGCCCGTAGGTACCGCGTATGCGGTATGGACGGGAATCGGTGCCGTAGGTACTTTGGTTGTTTCCACATTATTGGGTAACGAAACAATGACCGTTCTGAAAGCCGTGTTTCTTGTGATGATTATTGCGGGAATCATAGGACTTCAGGTGACTTCCGGTACGAAGGATGAACCGAAAGAAGAGTAATCTTTACTGTACGTTTTAAGTAACGTCATTTGGATTTTGTCTTCAGAGTAATGCGGATGATCTTCAGTCAAAAATCATCCGGCGAAGGTAATTATCATGGAGACAAAGTACAAGATCATCCTTTTCGCATTGATCCTGGGCTCATTCATGACGGCGTTGGATGCCACGATTGTAGCGGTGGCACTTCCTACGATTGCGCATGACATGGGTGAAGCGGGACATGACACCTCCAACATCTCATGGGTGCTGTTGGTTTATACGCTGATGCTGTGCTGTTTCATCCTGCTGTGGTCTAAGATCGGTTCGAACATAGGGTACAGAAAGGTGTTCATCGCAGGTATTTCGATATTCACTGTATCTTCCCTGGCGATAGGCGCATGCGGACTGATGCCCGATGTGGGACTGACTGCGGTCATTGTTCTCAGAGGAGTGCAGGGATTGGGTGCGGGAATGTCCATGTCCATGTCTTTGGCAATGGTTTCGTCGTATCTTCCTTCCGAAAGCAGAGGTTCGTGTATCGGTGCCGTTACGTTGTCATCGTCTGCAGGTACCGCATTCGGACCTGCAATCGGAGGTATTCTGACATCGCTGCATTGGTCGTACATCTTCTTCATCAACGTACCGATCGGACTGATCTGCATCTTCCTCTGCCTGAGATACATGAAAGTGGATGAAGAAATCCCTGCGGAGAAGAAGAAACTGGATGTCGTCGGTGCGGTTTTGATTCTGATAACATTGTTCTCGATGACTTACTACCTCAACGAAGGAAGAGAACTCGGATGGATGTCGGACATCGGTATTGTTCTGCTGGTCGTAATGTTCGTAGGTGCGGGACTCGTCGCATGGTGGGAACAGAGAGCTGCGGACCCTCTGATTTCCATGTCGATGTTCAAGAACGAGAACATTCTGAAGTCGAATGTCATCAATCTGTTACTGTTTATGGCGATAAGCGGTTGTTACCTTCTGTTACCGTACTATCTGCAGTATGTCAAGGGAATGGAAACAATGCAGTACGGATTCGTGCTGATTGCGAATTCGGTAGGAATGATGGTTGCGGGTCCGATTGTCGGTAAGATTACGGATAAAACCGGAAACAACAGAGTATTCGTGATTGCCGGTTCGTTATTGGCTGCACTGGGATTCCTGATGATGACAAGATTCAGTGAGTCCACGGAATTATGGTTCATTCTGCTGACACTCTTCATCATGGGTGCAGGTATGGGAATGGCTTTGGTTGCCGTTACGAATCATTCCTTCAGTTTCATTAAGAAGGGAGAGGACGGATTACTTTCGGGACTGACTAACACATTCAGACAGGCGGGTTCGTCTGCCGGTGTTGCCATACTGAACGCAGTGTTCATGGCGTTTATTCTCACTCCGATAACGGGAATGACCGTCGGACAGATTCTCATGCCCGGATTCAAGCATGCGTTCTTTGTCGCGGCACTGATGTCGATGCTTGCGTTTGTTATCGCGATGAGTCTGAGACAGAAAGAAGAAACCGAGTGAGGAGTCAGGGGGATTTATTCCCCTGATTCCTGTTTTTTATTGAAAAGACAGACAGCAGTCTGTATTATCGGCGTGTGAAAATCTTTACTGCGCTGAAGATTTTCACAGAATCTGAGAAAAAATTTAGTGCACTAAATTTTTTCACACTTTGTTACTGAGAAATTCCTCCAGGGAAACACATTTTATTCCGTCTACATCCGAATCCAAAGGAGATTTTTCCATAACGACGACATATTTCGGATGGCCGTCGGAGATGTTACGTAAATTGCCGAATTCTCTTTTGACGACATCTTCTCCGGACAGGCGGGTTGTTGCCTGGAGATACACTGTTTCGTTTCCTTTTTTACAGACGAAATCCACTTCCCTGCCGGAATAATCTCCGATCCATACGTCGTATCCTCTTGCTCTCATTTCGAGAAAGAGGATATTCTCAATGTAGCCGTTGATATCCTCGGGTCTGAATTCACACACTGCGTTCTTCATTCCGATGTCCGCAACGTAGTATTTGTACGAAGATGTGAGAATTTTCTTTCCCTTTACGTCATACGTATCGGCTTTGTAAATCAGGCATGCGGATTCAAGGAAGCCGACGTATTCGTATACCGAATCTTTCGAAATATTCCTGTCTTCCGCGAGGAGTGCGTTGTAGATTCCGTGTACGGATGTTTTGCTGCCGATGTTATCGCAGATGTAACGGAATATTCTGTGCAGAAGGTCCCGTTTTCTGACATCGTAGCGGTTGACGATGTCATAGAACATTATCGATCCGAGAATATCGTTTACTTCTGTGAGTGCGTCCGATTCATTGTAACGGTTCTTCCACACGGTCGGAAATCCGCCTACGTGCAGGAATCTTGTGAACACATCCGTATTTTCATCCTGATATTCTTCCGCGAATCTGCGGCATTCGGAGTATGTGAGGGTAAAATTATCGAACAGATTGTATCTTCCCGTGAGAAGACTTGCGAATTCTCCTGAGAGTAATTTGGAATTGGAGCCTGTGATGTAGATGTCGCAGTCGCCTTCCGCGATTAACGATCTTATGACTTCGTGCCATTCTCTGATGTCCTGCACTTCGTCTATGGCGATCGTTTTGATTCCTTTGTTTACCGATTCACGGATGTATCCGTAAATTGTGTCGGGGTCTCTGAATTTATGATTCCCCCACAGTTCCATGTCGATACGCAGGATTTTACCGTCCGTTATTCTGTCCAATTCCTTCAGCATCGTGGATTTACCGGACCTTCTCACTCCGGTTATGATCTTCACGTTGCCGTTGTTTACGAACGGTTTTATGCGGTTCAGGTAAAGCGGACGTTCGACATAGTTCATGTTTCGGTTATAAACGGAAAGAGAATATATTTATTGCGATTGTTTCGGTTACAGAAGGAAAGAGTATGGTTTTTCGGCGAATGTTTCTGTTACAGAAGGAAACATTTGCGCCGTAATAATCCGTCAGTGACACTCTCCGTTCTGTCCGATTCAGTCCTCTGAGGCCGGTTTGCAGGATTTAATCCATTTTTTGCAGTATTTGAGACCTCTGTCAAGATAAATCGCACCGATTATTGCCTTGATGTAGACATCCTGTTTAAGATCGGGTAACTTCCGATCTTCGGGGGCTTCTTCGAAGAAATATTGGTCGTTGTATGCGAATTGCTGTAAGTCAAAATCAAGCGTTACGTAGCGAAGCGCATTGATTTTCTCGATGTTCATTCTTCTCGATGTGATTTCCCCTCTGTCTTTCTCTTCAAAGTAAAACATCTCTGTGATGATCATTTTCAGAACAGCGTCTCCGAGGGTTGCCAACGGACCGTTGGAGTATTTTTTATCCGAAGTATTTCCGTCGGACAGTTCGTTTACGCACATAGCTTCGGCGAGATAAGTTATGTCTTCGGTCTTATAACGGATTAATTCGGCAAGTATTATCATTTCTTTAA
>CAVFUJ010000057.1:0-7980 GCA_963625795.1 Anaerovoracaceae bacterium | reverse complement strand
TCCCACACAGTTGTCTGCGGGAGCGTGAATGTTCATTATCGGAATATTCAGTAATTTTGCCGCATCCACCGCCTGGTTGTAATTGGCGGGATGCACTCCTCTTCTCACTTCGGAAATACGGGAACTCATCATGTCTTCTATTGCATTGTAGGGAACGCCGTATCTGTGGTAGAGTTCGTTCTGAATGTCGATTACTTCAGGGAAAGAAATCTTCGATGTTCCCAGAGGATGATGGGCAACGATACCGTCGATTCTTTCTCCTTTTTCTCTCAGTCTGTCGGCGAGAAGAACCTCTCCGGTTTCGATGTCGATACCCCACATGAGTTTTTTAACCTCAGTATCTCCGTTTCCGAAGGAAAGTCTCGAATCTCCGTAGGGATTCCAGAGCCTCTCTTCATCGAAATATTCTTTTTCCGTTTCGGAAAGAGAATCGTATTTCGATTTTTCTTCTTCCAGTATCTCGTCGATCCTCTCTTTCGGACGGGGATCGTGTTCGATACCCGTACGGATTGCGAGTTTGTAGGCATCGATCAACTTCATATGTCACGGTGAATGAAATCGATATTGATAATGGCTTGTCCCGATACTGTTAACGCAGCGGATAACACGCACCGGGAACAATGTTTATTTCACTTGATTGGTATGACCGTGACGATCTACATGAAGGAGATATGGACAGAGAAATACAGGCCGAAGAAGCTCGACGAAGTCATCGGACAGAAACACGTCACAGAGAGACTCAAAGCCTATGTCGAAACTAAGAATATGCCCCATCTCCTCATGACCGGACCTGCCGGCACAGGAAAGACCACATGTTCTCTCGCAATGGCGAGGGAAATGTTCGGCGATGAATGGAAAGGTAACTTCATCGAACTGAACGCTTCCGACGAAAGAGGAATCGATGTTGTCAGAGGTAAGATCAAAGAATTCGCAAGAACGGCTCCGCTGGGAAATGCCGAATTCAAGATTATCTTCATGGATGAGGCGGATGCTCTTACGTCGGACGCACAGGCGGCACTGAGAAGAACGATGGAGAAATACTCTAAGATCTGCCGTTTCATCCTTTCCTGTAACTATTCTTCGAAGATCATCGACCCTATTCAGTCGAGATGTGCCGTATTCAGGTTCAAGCCTCTCACAAAAGAAGACGTAAAAGGATTCCTGACAAAGATTGTCGAGAATGAAAACGTTAAGATCGATGACGATGCCATGGAAGCTCTTGTCCACGTAGCAAGGGGAGACATGAGGCGTGCCGTAAACTCATTACAGGTTGCCGCATCCATGGATAAGACAATCGATATCGACACTGTGTATCAGACAACGGGTCTTGCAAATCCGGAAGAAGTCAAAAAAATGATTGAAACAGCTCTCAAAGGCAATTTCATTGCGGCGAGAGACAAACTCGACGAAATCATGATAGAATTCGGACTCTCCGGACAGGATATCATCAGACAGATCCATTCATCCTTCTTCGAACTCTCCATAGACGACCGTGAAAAGGTTATGCTTATGGATAAAACCGGAGAAATCGAATTCCGTATCATTGAGGGAAGCAACGAGCGCATCCAATTGGAAGCGCTGTTGGCTTACCTCGTGCTTGTCGGCGGAAACAGAAGATGAATCAGTATCTGTTATCGAAGATACGGTGACTCTTCTTTTCGCTTCTGGGCAGTTCCTGAATCGATACCGCTTTGGATACGATAGTGATACCTATCCTGCTCTTGAACTCTTCACGTACCGTTTTCTCAAGAGCAGTACGCTCTTTTCCGGTGAGTTCGGTTTCGAAGAACAGCGTAAGGGAATCTTTTCCTTCGAGGTGATCGATCATAACCTGATATTCGCTCGACACGCCGTCGATTACCTTCAGAAGGTCTTCGATCTGTCCGGGGAATATGTTGACTCCCTTGACCTTGACCATATCGTCGGTACGTCCGATGAGAATGTCTATACGCGGATATTCGGAACCGCAGGGACATTTTCCGGGAATTATACGGGTGAGATCATGTGTCCTGTATCTGATAAGAGGCGCTCCCTCTTTCTTCAGTGTAGTTATGACCAATTCTCCGTATTCTCCGTCGGGAACGTTCTTTCCCGTCTTGGGATCGATGATTTCCATGTATGTGTAATCGGACCAGCAGTGCATTCCCGTGGCGTACTCACAGCTTATGCCTATTCCGGGGCCGTATACTTCGGTGAGACCGTAGATATCGTAGAGTTCGACACCCAATTCGTTTGCGATACGCTCACGCATCTTGTCTCCCCAGCGCTCGGAACCGATCAGAGCTTTCCTGAGCTTGATTCTGTCTCTGATTCCTCTCTTCTCGATTTCTTCCGCCAGGAGTAATGCGTATGAAGATGTAGCAGTAAGAACCGTACTTCCGAGGTCTTCCATCATTCTGAGCTGTTTCTCGGTGTTACCGGGGCCCATAGGGATGCACATTGCTCCCAGACGCTCTGCGCCTGCCTGGAAACCGATTCCCGCAGTCCACAGTCCGTATCCGGGTGTGATGTGTACACGGTCTTTGTTGGTTACACCTGCCATTCTGTAGCATCTTTCAAACATGACTGCCCAGTCTTCGACATCTTTCTTTGTGTACGGAATGATAACGGGAGTGCCTGTGGTTCCCGATGAGGAATGAATCCTGATGACTTCTTCGTCCGGGACTGCCTGCAATCCGAGAGGGTATGCCTCACGCAGTTCGCATTTATCCGTCAGAGGTAATTTCTCAAAATCCTCTTTCGTTTTGATTGCCGTGAGATCGATATCTTTGTACTTCTGTCTGTAGAACGGTGATTTTTCTTTAATCGTAGATAATTTCAGCTTAATTGCATCCAACTGCTCCGCAGACATCATGTTATCACCCATCGGAAATGATTCATGATATATTAACTATGCTGAAAATAATGCATTGATGTACAATTGTGTACATCAAGACCTAAAACGCTTCATCAGCTGACCGAAGATTGTTTTGTCTTCGTCCGCTCCTCTGAACTTACCGACAACATCCGGAGTGTTTACAACGGGAGGTTCGCTTACCTCGGGAGGGCGCTTGACCTTCACAGGTACCTTGTCATCAAGATACGCTTTAGCTTCGGTACATCCCGAAATTGCGGCGTGGGATATCATCGAAGATGCCGTGTTCGTGTCCTGCGGTACGCCCTGACCTCTTTCGTACATCAGACCGAGCATGTATTCGCAGTCGAAATCTCCCGCTTCGTATCCCAATCTGAAATATTCCGCTGCCTGATGATAGTTGAGTTTGATTGCTTTACCTTTGTAGTAGCACATTCCCGCTTTGTAATAAGCCCTGGAATCTCCCGATTCCGCAGCCGAAATGTATAACGATGCAGCCTTTTTCAGATCACGGTTCGGATTGTGTAAATCCATGTAAGCATCCGCCAATGCGATACGGGCTCTGCTGTATCCCTGGTTAGCGGCCATTGTAAACCATCTGATTGCGAAACCGTAGTCTCTGTAGACACAGAATCCGTTGTAGTAGAACACACCGAGATAGTACTGTCCTTTCGGGAATCCGTTTTCGGCGGAAAGTCTGAACCATTTCAGTGCTTCTCTGTGGTCTTTTTCTACAGTCAGACCTAAGAAAGAACCCATTCCGACGTAGTACTGCGCTTCGTCGATACCGTGTTCTGCGGCTTTGATGAAAAACTCCGCGGCTCTTTTGTAATCCCTGTTGACGTGTTCTCCTTCTACGAGGATTTTACCGTAACATGCCTGTGCGTAGGGATTTCCCGCTTCGGCGGCATCTTCCATGAGTTTTACTCCGGAAAAATCTCCTTCGTCGAGGAGTGCTTTCGCTCTGTCGTAAAGATCTCCTGCCGGAACGGAATTCATATGATACCCTCCATCTTGACAGCCGATGCCTGTAATTCTTCGGGCGTCATATCCACTTCCTTCAGGAATGTAAGCACGGTATTGTTACCGTTACAGCTGATGTCAAACGACATTTTTCCGTGCTTGTTCGCTTTTATGACAATCGGAATCTTAGTACGTCCTCTGGAAATCTTACCCGTGAGAGGAATGGATTCCTTCAGTACCTGTTTTCCTTCCGAAATATCGATGAAATCTTCTCCGAATTTGGACATCGATTCGTAAATTGTGATATCCAAAAAGTCCTGATCGTCCCTCTTCGGTCTGCAGGTGAGTGTGTATTCCGACGGAATGTTGGTGTTTTTGAAAACAACATTGCATATCTTCTCCACACCGTCTATTCCCGCAAGTATGCCGTATGTCTTGGTCATCACCGGAATGACTTCTATCGAACCGTTTCCGTACTTGGATTCGGCATAAAGCGCGGCACCGTCGGATATGGCGTATTCCGGCCTGTACATGATGATATCTTTGGAAGGGAAAGCTTCCCTGAAGTTCCTCGGAACCTGTAACATGAGTGAGGATGCTCCTACGAGGACAATCTCACTTACTTCGCTCATTGTGTGTTTGGAATCCCTTAATGCGTAACCGAGCATATCGATACTCTTATCCATGAGCCATCTCGTGGATTCCTCGAATTCCTCTCTTGTGATGGAGAATTTGGTGCTTTCTCCGCGTAACGTGACTTCTCCGACCGCTCTCGCTCTTCTCTCGAGTTCGATTTTTATCCTTTCGGCTTCTTTCAGAAGATTTCTTCTGAAATCGCTGTCGCTCATAACGTCGGAACCTTCCATTCCGCGTGTATCAAGAATTTTCTTCTGAATGAGCGTAGCCAACTGAAGATCCCAGTCTCTGCCTCCGAGATCTTTGTTACTTTCGTCGGCCAATACGCGGAATTTACCTCCGCAGACTTCCACGACACAGACATCCAACGTACCGCTGCCTAAGTCGTATACAATCATCAGTTCCTTTTCGGACGATTTTTTACTCATTCCGTATGAAACGGCTGCAGCCAAAGATTCCGAAAGAAGTGTAACGTCCTTGAATCCGGCAATCATCGCCGCGTTGTATGTGGAATGTCTCTCTACGTCTCCGTAGTCGCTGGGAATGGTGATGACCGCTTCGTTGATTTCACTGCCTGTCTGTTTTTCAAACTCCATTCTGAGTTTTCTGAGAAGCAATGCAGACAGTTCCGTGGGATCGTACTCTACACCGTTGTAAATCCTGACGATATTTTCGCCCATTACCCTCTTGAAGTGCGATGCGGTGTTCCACGAACCCTGCTCGTCTCCGAGGTCCAGTGCTTCATGTCCAACATAAATTCCTTTTTCGGTGAATGTCACGACAGACGGAAGCGTGGTATCGTCACCTATCTTCAGTGACTTCACTTTACCGTCGCCTTCGGTATAGGACAGGCAGCAATTTGCCGTTCCCAAATCTATGCCTGCATAATATTGACTGGACATCCCACCGTCTGGGTCAATGCATTATTTATTCTTAAAGTATTCGAATGTGTGAATTCGAACAAAGTGTCATATTAAGAAAATATGAACGGTGCGGTCCGAAAACCGCACCGTTTGAGTTCATTTAAGGCCGGTTATGCGTCCGTCTTTGCCTATGTCCATGTTGACGGCTGCGGGGACCTTTGCGAGTCCGGGCATGAGCATCATCTCACCGCATATCGGAACTACAAATCCAGCTCCGCCGGAGATGTTGACTTCCCTTACATTAAGAATCCAACCGGTGGGTGCACCCTTCTTCTTCGGGTCGTCGGTAATGGAAGCCTGTGTCTTTGCGATACATACAGGAAGTTTTCCGTAACCGAGGTCCTCAAGCTGTTTGAGAGTCTTGTTTGCTTTTGTGGAATATTCCACTCCGTCTGCGCCGTAGATCTTCTTTGCGATGATCTCAATCTTCTCTTTCAGCGAAAGATCCAATGAGTACAGCGGGGCGTAGGATGCCTTCTTGGTCTCGAGAGTTTCGATGACTTTCTCTGCGAGTTTGACTCCTCCTTCGCCTCCCTTCATGAAGACTTCGGACGGTGCGTACTCTGCACCCATCTCTTTGCAGTGGTCTGCAATTCTGTCGAGATATTCCTGCTTGTCAGTGGGGAATCTGTTGATTGCAACGACAATCGGAACGCCGTACTGCTGCATGTTGCTGATGTGCTTGTCCAAATTGCTGAATCCCTTGTTGAGAGAATCCATGTTCATTGTACTCTCATTCTTGAGATCCGCTCCTCCGTGCATCATAAGCGCACGTACGGATGCAACAATAACAACCGCATCGGGTGAGAATCCTGCCTGTCTGCAGACGATATCCATGAACTTCTCCGCACCGAGATCGGCTGCGAATCCCGCTTCCGTTACAACGTAATCACCGAGTTTCAGTGCGGTGCGTGTTGCAATGACCGAGTTCGCACCGTGTGCGATGTTTGCGAACGGGAATCCGTGAATGAATACGGGCTGTCCTTCGAGAGTCTGAACGAGGTTGGGGTTGATTGCGTCTTTGAGACAGATCATCATTGCGCCGACACAGTTCAGATCCTTTGCCTTCACGGGCTTGTCGTCGTATGTGTACGCAACGATGATGTTTCCGAGTCTTTCCCTGAGATCGTCCAAATCGGATGCGAGTGCGAGGATTGCCGAAATTTCCGAGGCAGATGTGATCAGGAATCCGCTCTCGTGCGGAATTCCTCCCATTCCTTTGCCTCCGAGACCGACTACGATGTTCCTGAGCTCACGGCAGTTCATATCCATAGTCTTCTTGAGAACAATCTGAGTGGGATCGATGTTGAGTTCGTTTCCTTTTGCAATGTGGTTCTCTACCATCGCGGACAGAAGGTTGTGTGCAGCGGCGACGGCGGGAATATCTCCGGTGAACTGAAGATCGATATCCCACATGGGGTAGACCTGAGCGTAACCTCCTCCGGTCGCTCCGCCCTTGATACCGAACGTGGGTCCGAGGGACGGCTCCCTGAGAGCACCGACAACGTTCTTGCCGATCTTGCTGAGTCCCTGAATGAGACCGATCGATGTGACTGTTTTACCTTCTCCCGCAGGCGTCGCAGTGATTGCCGTAACAAGGATGAGCTTTCCGTTGGGCCTGTCTTTGTACTTCTCCAAATCAGCGAGAGGAACTTTGGCGATGTACTTTCCGTAAGGGTACAGATCGTCCTCGGGAATTCCGATTTTTTCAGCTATCTCCCTGATCGGTTTAACCTGCGCATCATATGCTATCTCTAAGTCGGTCTTCATGGAAATACCACGAAATATTTGGTACCATTGTGAGGTTATAAGCCTTTACTTAACGGCGATGAGAACCTCTGAGAACACTTTGGAATTGAGAGGTCTCAACCTTCCGTTAGGGTACCGATACATGTTTCTGTACCATGCAAGGAACTCTTTTTTGATGTCCTCGGGTGCGTCGGTGGAAATACCTTTTATTCCATGACATGATTCACCCTCGCCGTAGAACACGAGATATCTGCTGAACCTTCTTTTCTGTTCTTCAGTTAGTGTTGACGCGTCCAATCCCATACAACAATCCCGTAGTGAAGGTACGTCCGTCGGATATTTAGTTCTAATAATGTTATAACCGTTATTAATGTTATTTGGATTATTTCAAAAAGAATGAAAAAAGCGTACGCTGGCTCTGACAGACATCAAAACAGGAAAAAATGAAAATCAGTTCTTTCCTTCGACACGTTCAATAACGTCTTTTGCGGCCTGATTGCCGTTTCCGGCGGAAATACGGAGCCAAACGACTCCTCTGTCGATGTCTCTCTCGACACCTTTTCCCTCAATATAGAGGCGGCCGAGATAGAACTGTGCGTCGGGATCGTTTCTGTATGCTGCGGAATTGAACCATTTGTACGCTTCCTCATACTCCGCTCTCGTGTACCTTATAATACCGAGATTCACCATTGCAGGCAGGAATCCGAGGACTGAAGCCTTAGTGTACCATTTGATTGCCTCTTCCTCATTCAGACTCGATGATTTCGATATAAGAATAGATGCAACCTTGTACTGAGCATCGGGAATATCCTGTTCCGCAGCCTTGGTGTACCATTCGAGTGCTTTGTCAGCATC
>CAVFUJ010000056.1:0-8216 GCA_963625795.1 Anaerovoracaceae bacterium | reverse complement strand
GGTCCGCCCTTTGTGAGTGTGACACTTTCCGTCGTTACGGCATCGCTGCCGTTTCCGTCGACCATGACGATACCGGCGAATAAAACCGCCAGGGCGACCGCCAGGGCCGTCAATTTATATCTCATATGATTTCCTCCTTTTCCGTCATTCCGACGGCATATTCCGTACGGTAAACGTACGGAACAGCCGGGACTGCGAGAGTCCCGTAACTGTGTGTGTTTTGCACACAGAATACGATCAGACGATCGCCCCCGTCAGGGACGGTACGACCGTCAAATTAAGTCTGAACAATCCGTCTTCGGATATTAGTGCCAGATATCCCGAACCGCTCTGTAACTGAGAAAGATCCAAACGGCCCGTTGTAACGCTGAAAGATACTGTATATCCGGAAGATGCGAACGTGATATCCTTTGTGAAAAGATTCGATCTTATCACAAAAGAACCGATATCCGACTGTTCGATAACAGTCGATGCAGTTGTGATTGTGTAATCCATATCGTGCGGATCCGGCAACGGATAGAGATCCACGGAAGTCGACGAACCTGTGAACACAGTAGGTTCGAGTTTGGTGACAAGCGCCGCATTTTCAGATGTCAAATCTCTTATCCAAGTCTGTTTGCCGTCGGCAGTCTTGTGAACATAACTATCGGCATCCGCAAAATAAGGATCTTCTCTCCCTGTGACAGCATCCCATAAAACGGGTGTCGATACCGATTCATACGTTGCATCCGATGTGCTGTATCTGTGATAATTCACAGCATATTGTATTGCATTCAGATCGGCAACGATATCATTGCCGACATTTCCTCCGTCTACTGTAATACTCCTGCTCTCGAATCCCGCTATCGATACAGATACAACATAAACAGATGAAGCCGAAGACGTAAGCCTGATTTCATAGGTTCCGAGTTTATCGAAAGTGAAAGTGAAAGGCGAACTGCTGTTGACTGAAACAGAAAGTATCCAACCCTTGGTATACAATTTGCTTAACACCGCAGTATCGGTAACTTCGGTACCGTCCGTACCGAACAGTTTGATTTTCACTTTCAGTGTTACATCGGCAGGTGTCAGAGGTTTGATGATAACATCACTCACGGATGTCACAACGTAATTGCCGAGACTCACCGCGCTTGTTCCTGAAACGGTGTATCCCTGAGGGAATGTGTATTCCTTATCACCGCTCTCATCGGGTGTGATTTTTACGGTAAATCCTTTGTAAACCGTGGGTTCGTATGTTCCGGTAAGTTCGAAAGTCGAACCCATTTCGCCGGCGGGGCTGTATTCCGTATACTCTGTCTTTCCGTTGATATCCGACCAACCGGAAGGTGATGTAGATGTACCGTCTTTGTATGTCAGTTTATAGGGTTCGCAGAGGTATACTTTCAGACCCTGCAGCAGATGCTCGTACGAGACATTATCACTGCTGACCTCGCAGTAGACTGTCGTTTTACCCGATACGGTGTGTACCGAATCCGCATATTTCGTAACTTTTTCATTGCCGTCGGCATCATGATACCAAATGGAGATATGCTGACCGACATACCCCGTACTTACGTTAACGGTGAGTTTTACCGTTGTGGTTCCGTGTGTCGAAATATAGACAACAGAATCGGAAGAACTGTTCACAACGGTATTGGTTGTGATAGAAACACCGGTTTCATCTTCGGTGTTTACACTCACTGTGACGTTGTTATGCTCGGACAGCGGCTGAGAATAATCGGTATTGCCGACAAATGTTATCGGTATGCTGTCGGCCTCTCTTATTCTTACGGAAAGAACGATGTCCGCGACATAACCTGCGGCAGATGTATTGTTACCGTCGGCAATCGGTATGTTGAAACCCATTGCGGATGTGTTCAATCCTCTGACCGTCAGATCGTACCGAATGTCTTTCACATAGTACTCATTAAGAATGTGTTCTGTGACGCAGTCCTTACCGAAGTTGACACCGAACACATAGGTGCAGGTCAGCTGCATTTTCCATGTGTATGTGTAATATCCTCCCGGAACTGAAGGATCCACTGGCGTAAAATCGGAAGGTTCAACAGTTGTTACAGCACCTGTGGCAAGATTCGTTTCGGTGAAAGCAGGCTGATTGATGGAAAATAAATCCCTGGCTGTCTGTGTTTTTACAGTAATCGATGCAGTGTATTTCTTCGGCTCCCACTTCAGTTCCAGGGAATAACTTGCGATTAATGCCTCATTGAAATTCAGCTCCGTTGATGAACCTGCAATCACCCATGCTACGGGAGACAATTCGTATCCCGTCTTGGCGGTGACGGTTATTCCGGCCCATTGATATTTACCGGATTCCGATGTTGCGGTTATATTGCCGATACCGCTTTCAGTCAGAGATTTGTTCGGCTCTATGCGTATGACTACCGGTGTCGGAGACGCGCCTGTGAATGTTATCCTTATTCCGAATCCTGCATAGATTGCAGTATTGTCTGTAATTTCAGAGGATGTGTTGTACTGTGTAATCGTACCCTCATCGATATACCAGCCGTGGAAATTTTCGGAATAAACGAATTTCTCACCGCCCTCGGTGGTATCGGGTATCTTGTTAATCTTGTCCTTCAGCGCTTCGGCTACCGTCATTTTCACCGAAGGGTTTGCAGTGTCGGTAAAATAGTACTGCATCCTGTCTATGACTGCGCCGTATTCAAGCTCAATACCGCCTGTCTTCGTCTCACTTGCAGTCCACTCCAACGTCCACGGACTGTCAGATGTACCGCTGCCTGTGGCCGTAATCCAATACCTTACGGGAGATGCATCGATCGACTGATACGAAACATACAGCTTAGATGATTTCTTCGTTACAAGTTCGATTGTGCAGTCATAAACGACTGTCTTTCTACCGGAATCCTCATATTCCGCCGTAAATTGAATTTCGATTGAAGAAATGTACACTCCTTTGTAATCCACCTGTACGGAGGCTATCTTCATTCCGGCTTCGCCGAATTCGGAATATTCCGATATCCACTCCGCAGTGGGAGTATCGCCTGAATTCACAACCTCTCTCGAAGAATCGTATTTGGTGGAAATCCATCCGTTGTATCCCAGATAGTCTTTATCGGCCTGCAGAAACACTTTGCCGGATGAATATTTCACCTTCGTGACCGTGTAATCCGTAAGTTTTTCTGTCATCGGAAGGTCGATGTGTGTTATACCTTCGATTTCACCTGTGCTGTCTTCCACCATCATGGTGTAGTTCATCTTCACCGATGACGTATCCGCGGGACGCGGTCCGATGTAGATCGTTACGATATAATCGATTGAATTGATCGGGATGTAAGTGGAGGTGCCGTTGATTGTAATCTTCATTGCCTCGGTAACACTCACGACGATGTTTCCTACGACACCTGAGGAACCTTTTCCGCCGATATATTCTGCACTTGACTCGAGTTTTACTGTAACTTCGCCGTCGAATGCCCGATACTCACCGCTGTTTACGGGCTGAAGTATTCTTCCCGTTGAATCGTAAGAGTGAGTACTCATGTATCCCTTCGATTCTTTGTACTTATACTCCATGGAAATATACGATGCAGACCCTATGTTCCCGGAAATTGCGGAAGAATAGCTGCTGTAGTCCGTGTTTGTCACAGAATACAGTCCGCCCTGTAACTCGGAATCGACATACGGCATACTGAATACCATGTCGGTGGTCGCGGTGACACTGACCTTGGGAATTTTCATATCAACTTTGACAGTCCAACCGTTCGAATAATCCAGAACGGCCATACGCGTCATACTGCTGTGACCCGGAACGTACCAGATTCTTTCGCCGTCTGTCAGAATATCTCCGGCGGGAACATTTCCTGCTTCGCCCGTCATAAATCCGGCGTTGACATAGCTCTCCTTCGGACCTATTACGAACGCTCCCCAGTATGTCTCACCGTCCGGAACCTTGAGATATGTGTATCCTTCGATCGGATTGTCCGCTGTTGCGGGATAGGATACCTTTCCGGATGCATCTTCTACCTGCCCTATTCTCAGAATCGGACCTGAAGAGAGAACAATCGTATTCCTTAAACCTGCATTCGCCTGAGTACATGAGTTCGGCCCCGTTCCCGTGCCGTTGATCGTACTGACCATCTTCTTAACGAGAAGTGTCTCCGAACGGAGGTCCAACGTAACCGAACCGTCCATTGTCAGCGTTTCGATTCTGCTCAGAGAAAGTCTCTGGGAAAGATCCGTGGAACCTCCGTCGGCGGAACCTTCGAGAGTGATACCCGTCGACGACAAATAAAGACTGTAAATCCTCTGAAGAGACTGTATCGGAACCGAACTGTCCTGCTGATAACCGCTGAATGTAACATTCGATTCGCCGCCGATTAAACTGTAGTTACCCTGACCGTAGATGTCGCCCGTAATCGTTATTCTGTTGTCCGATACAGGGCCGTATCCGTTGAAAATTACAGGCGACGATATGACGGATGAACCGATTTTTATTGTGACATCGCCCTGAAGAAGTGTCGTTTGGTATGCGACACCTCCGGACATGTGTCCTCCGCCGTATATCGAATGTACTTTGAGCGTCGGATACTGATTAGGTCCCGTGTACGGATCTTTTCCCGTCGCCTCTACAGCAGGCGTACCGAAGTAAATCCCGGCATCCATGTACGATGTACCCTGGAAACCTCCTCCGTACACATCGTATTCGACGGTTCCTGCAAGAAGATAAATCGATGCGGTCTTGTCAACGGCTGTCGAACCGTCGTTACCGAGTCTGCTTCCGCCGTAGATCGATCCTATAATATGGGCGCCGTTGAGAGTTATCTCACGCGATGCATCTACGATATTGACAGAAGATACAGTTCCTGAAGTATTCTCTACGTTCCCTCCGAATCCTCCGCCGTGTACATCGCCCAAAATCTCGGCATTGTTGCCGAGTGTTATGTCGACTGTATCTGAAACGTCAGTATACGCATACTGACTCGTACCGAATACTGCATAACTTCCGTTACCGACAGTTGCCGCAGTGGTACCGTTTCCGACGTTTACATTGATTGAAGAAGCAAATGCGGCACCCGAAGATGTCGTTGAACCGATCTTGTCCGATAATCCTTTACCTGCACCGTAAATCTCACCGTTCACAGTTCCGGAGGTCATGTTTACTGTGATAACCGCAGGATTGGTACTGCTTCCGAGAAGACCGACTTCCCCGCCTCCGAAAACACTTCCCGAAATCTCACCTGTAATGTTGATGACGATGTTGTCAGCTTCAACGTAGGCGAACTTATCGTGATTACGGGAATTGATTTCTGTACCTGGTGTTACGCCGTTGCCGACCCATGGAATCTTCGTTACTGCCGAATCTCCCGATTTCAACGCAAAAATGTACGCAGTCGGATGTCTGTCGTTTTCATCCGTTTCGTTGATTATTCCTTTTCCGGCACCGTAGACACTCCCCAGCACTTTGCCTTCGATATTAACTTCCAATCTCTCGCAGTAAACAGGCGCTACCGTATCGCCGGCTACCGTGTCTCTGAGCCTACCTCCGTTAACCGAAGTGATGCCGTCATAACTTGCTATTACAGGTGTGGATTCTCCGCCGCCGTAAACGTCACCGCGTACTTCCGCGTCTGCGCCTATGTTTATTTTCAGTATTCCGACGTAAACATACGATTTACCGGTTGTATCGTAATCCGAGCTGCCCCATGCATCCGCACCTGTGGAAGCGTTATGCGTAGTCTTATCCAAACCGCCTCTTCCGCCTCCGAATACATCATAAAGTATTCTTCCGCCGGTGATGTTGACGGTAATGCTGTCCAACGGCTCTATATTAGCGGAATTCGGAATGAACGAACCCGCTTCCATTGCGCCGCTGTATCCGATGGTTCCTCTGTATCCTCCGCCGTAAACGTATCCGACGGTACCGCCCAGAATGTTGATTTCAATAGAAGATCCCGAGCCGTACATTGAAGAATACTTCGAAAGATAGAACGTATCGTATCCCGCACCGAAGACGGAAGCTACCGTTGCGTTGTCTTTCACCGTGATGACAACTTTCTTGACGCATCTGTTCGGTCCGCTGCTTCCGTTATTGCCGTTCAAACCGTCGGTAATCGAACCGTTGAGTGCATGTTTGATTACGGCGTTACCGGAAACGGTGACATTTGCGGTATTCTCAACTGTCGACTGCCCTCTTCTTCCGCCGCCCTGAACATCCCATGCGGAAGCATTGCCGGAGATGTGAACATTCGTACTTCCAAAAACGGTAGCGTTGTTCGATCCTCCTGTGAGAATCGTAGACTCCTCTAACTTTATCGCCCCTCCGTTTTCACCCGTATATATACCGCCTGCGAGTATGTTTTCTTCGTAATAGTCTCCGACCAATCTGGTGTTGCCGAGGATGTAGACGTTGGTATTGCCAGTTACAGTGGAAGATGTATCGGAAGACGAACCTCCGATAACGGTATCCAATACCGTTCCGCCCCTCATTATGAGATTGGTATTGCCACTTACGGTACCTGAACCGCCTCCGGCAACGACATTGTAGAAAAGTCCCGAATGAATTATGACGTTGGTATTCCCGGTAACTGCCGAATTATTCCCGCCGTAAATCTGAGGTGCTTCTTTCGCAGTGGTCGCACTGCAGTTTACACCCGCACCTATCACGAGTGTTTTGCCGTTCGCCATTATTCCTTCGTTGGTGCCTGCGCCGTGATTATTGTTGGAACTGCCGCCTGCATTGAGGTAAACATTGTCGATAATAGCATCATAACTCAGCGAAACGGCACCGGATACAGTAACCCCCACACTGCCGCTGCTGCGTATTGTTACAGCATTTCTCGGTGCCGAAAATGTTACATCGGAACTCAACTCGATGATGTTTGTGTATACGTTGCCTCCGAAGATATTGCTGTTGAGATCTGTTCTGTAATTTACCAACGTACCCCAGGTTGCAACGATGTGAATCTTTCCGCTGCTGTCCTTGGCATTTTCCGCATCTGTTTCAGAAACAATTTCGCCGGGATAATGGGATACCGAACCGAAACTGACCGTGGGGTTTCCGCCGGAATCGAAACCGTCTGCGTACTTCCAGCCTGTGAAAACCAGAGTATTTCCGGCAGTGTATCTGTTTATTCCGTACCAATTGTCATCCGATCCGGAAAGTTCGCCTTTTCCTGCGATTGTTCCTTTCCAAAACTGAGGGTTGTATTCGGTCGAAAACACATGACCGCTGTAAACGACAGTAACAGATGTCGGAACCGTAGTCGAATTGTATGTGCCTGTAACCGACGGAGCGGTTGAACCTGAGTACGGATGGTAGACAACGGTATGTGTCTCCGAAATAAGAGGAGATAATCCGCCTCCTGTTTCTCCCGAAAAGAATGAGGCCAAAGGCAATGCCGCTAAGAGAACTGCAGTTACGACTAAGACAGCCGTTAACATACGTTCTCTGTGATTGAAAGACACGCTTGCCCCCCCCCATTTCTAGATTGAAAGATTACGGCCTCCGCCGATACTCTTGTAAGAATCACTAGTTAACGCTGTTATAAGTCGTTTCTCTTTTCGAAAATTATTATAAATACTGTATTCGAAATTTCTTATTTTAATCGGTTTAAATTCATTATTCGTAAGCTCAACACAATAATTCGAAATAATCATGTTTATTTCGGTTAAATTATATTCAATAAAATGAAAAGCGAAAAAACGCTGTTTCTTATTATTCGGAATGAAAAACATGAAACAATTCATTCCGCTTTGATTTGGTCAAAACCGTTTATGTTACACTGTATTCAGCGAAAAAACAATAAAAAAAGCCGAAATCAGCAGGTAAAATTCCGTCGGAAAATCATCTTCTGAGCTGACACATTCCCGATGAATATTCGGTATCGATAACAGACAGTCCCCCTTCGGAAATGCACCTGTACACACAGTAGAACAGATTTCTGCTGTAAACGATGTCGTCAATCAGAAAGAAATCTCTGTCGATCTTAGTGTAGTATGTACCGATCTTTCTGTATTCGCGACCGAATTTTGTGAAGAGAATCAACCTGTATTCACTGCCTTCCTCGGATTCACTGTCGAAAGGTACAATCATGAACCTCTTTCCGTCGGAGAAACACTTCGTGATGATACGGCAGTCAGACGATACAGGAACATCTTCTGACGGTTCAGATGAGTTTTCATATCTTCCGAAATAATCCAAAACATCTGACGGTATTCCGTCAGTTTCTCCTTCATCGTATTTTCCCATGTACTTGTAC
>CAVFUJ010000055.1:0-8341 GCA_963625795.1 Anaerovoracaceae bacterium | reverse complement strand
CTACGTTCGTGATTTCACTGGAGAAGTCATCTTCTGTTACAGTAAGTGGCAGTGGATCTTACTCTTCGTCCTCTGACAGCGGCGACTACGGTGTAATGATCGCATTCCTTATGCTTGCGGCAGCCATCGGATTCCTCGCAGTCATCATAAAGAGAAGCTGAAAACGATTTAAGAAACAGAGGGGAATAATTTCCCCTCAATTTTTTCTTAATTTTTATCTGCAATCATCAATCCTTTTAACAATACTGTCAATAGACATGATTGGATATTATTAAGTATAACATGCTTATAATAAGTACAGTAACCTGTACTTATCTGCGGAAACGTACCCTGAGGTGAAGCATTTGAAACAATACAAGATCAGATCACTGGAGTCAAAGCACATCCTGTCGACAGTTCTCTTCCTCGGGGAGCACGGAACAGCCACCAAGACGGAACTTTACGAAAACGTTTCCAAAAACCCCAGGATGCCCGACAAGTTAAGAGAACTCGAAAGTCTCGGGCTGATTGTAATCCGCGAAGGATATCCCACTTATGTAGAACTCACATCCAAAGGCGCGGAGATTTACGAAGTGCTGAAGAATGTCGAGTTACTGATGTAAACGACAGGCTGAAAGAAGCTGATTACGGCCTCTGATAAAAGTCTGTCAGACTTCATAGAGAACTCTCCTGTCCGCAGATATGGATTCAAGGAATTTCGGGTTGACGGAGTCTTCGCAGACAACATCGACTTCGGATTGCAATGCTCCTTTAAGATCAATTAAGAAATTACTCAGTTGGATCAGGGACATATCTTTATACGGGATGATACAAAAATCATAATCGCTTTCCGATGAGTTATCCCCGCGTGCTCTGGAACCGAACAAACAGATGCGTTCCACATTGTATTTTTCCGCAATGGGCGTAACCAATGTTTTTAACTCCTCCAGAGTGTAATTCATCTTATCATTCATTCAACTGACGTGACATTATATTATTTTTCCTGAAAGAGATGGGACTCACACCGGGATGCGGGGTACCTTATTCATTTTCTGAGATATTTATCTCAGAGAGCATTCAGTCTTTTCAGACTGTATGCTGTTAAGAGGAGAACTGTATGAAGTCTGTTCACAATATGCGGGGGCGGACAACTCCGTTGTCCGCACTCTGTTCCTGTGTCCCGGGGAAGGGTTACGGCTTATGAGTTACATAAGTCATAACCCATCCAACCCATTAGTGAAAAGACGTTCACTCGCTTACGCCCGTTCACTTTATTATCCTCGTCACTCACTCCGTTCGCGACTGCGGAAGAAGATTGTTCCGTACGTAATTAAATCAAACAATCTTGGGAATCTCCTTCATTCCCATTAACATCTCACAGTCAATCAGAACTATTCCGTTCTCTTCGCTGTATTCACGTAATTCATCACTGAATCCGCCTGCGGAAAATAAGACAAACTTCACATTGTCTCCGATCTTTGCATCTTCGCATCTCCGCATAAGCGTATTCAGCGGCGTAAAACCGATCGGATTTTTACCGAATTTACATTCACACGCAAGAGTATGTACAGAATCTTTATCATCGACAGCCTTCGCAACAATATCGATGTCGACATCCTCTCCTTCGGAATCTCTTCCCCACCAGGAACCGATCTCCGTTACCGTAAGATGTTCTTTCAGCCAATCCGTGCAGACAGTTTCAAACATGCGCCCGAGATGGGAATCAATCCTGTCACTCAGCAGTCTGTATGCCTTCCCGGGTGAATCTGACGTATCTATAAGTCTCGAATTTCTTTCCCTTACGGTGTAATGGAATGCTATGAAAGGGTCTTTAATCCTGTAAACCGGCTTCTTCGGCGAATTACCCATGGGATGTTTCCTTTCTATAATGTCCACAAACTCCAAGTCATCAAGTATTCTCTTGCACGCAGCGCGGTCGATCATCAGTTTATCCGCAATCTCCGCCTGTCTTACGTATCCGTCCGCGATACATCTGACCGCTCCGGTGTAATTCAGATTCCCTCCGAACTCCTGCAGTATTGTCTGAGGCGCATCGTCTTTCCACGGAGACTGATGTTTGAAGAAAAGGTCGGAAACATTCGATTCGTATGTTTTTTTATTTCCCGTGAGAAGATACTGCGGAATGCCGCCCACGGTCACATACCATTTCAGTGCATCGTATGAATTCATTCCGGGAAGGAATTTCACCGATTCTTCCGATTTGATTTGTTTTACATGCAGGCTGTTTGTGAATCTTCCGTAAAGCGGTCTGTCGTAACTTTCGGTTTCTTTACGCATGACGGAGATTGACGAACCGCATATGACAAACATGCAATTCACACCTCTGAATCCCCTGTCCAGTGATTTCTGTACAACCGAAGCAGCCTGCGGAGCGGATTCGGTGAGGAACGGGAATTCGTCGATAATCACCAAAGTGTGCTCCTGTGCGCATAATCCTTCGATTACATCCATCAGATGCGATAAGTCCTTGACTTCAACCTCATGTCCGCAGAATTTTGATACATCCATCGAAAGCGAGGAGAGATTTTCATAGTATGATTTTCCCACCGCCTGCATGTAGAGTGTGCGTTTGTTTTTTGAAAATTCATCGAGAAGACGGGACTTGCCGATTCTTCTGCGGCCCCATACACAGCATGTGACCAATCCCTCCGACTGCCACAGATTTTCGAGATACTGCAGTTCGTTTTCTCTGCCGATGAATTCTCCCGTCATGATGTACAGAAGGACTAATTGATTATATATCAATTTCCAAACTAATTGATAAAAAATCAATTCCCGTGGGAATTGATTTTATTTCAATCAGTGAGTCGGACTGTATAAGGTAAATATTACAGATAATCACAAAGGGAGTGGGCCTATCCGGATTTGAACCGGAGTCAATGGCTCCCAAAGCCACAAGTATACCAAGCTAGCCCATAGGCCCACGGAATCGTGATTGACGGTGTTGTTATTAATCCTTCTGTCTCAGAAGTCCTTCGGAAATCAGACGTTCTCTGAGGAGTGCCACCGCGTTGCCGCGGTGGGATAAAGTGTTCTTCTCTTCCACACCTATCTCGGCAAAAGTCCTCTTTCCGTCGGGACTGAAAATCGGGTCGTATCCGAATCCGTCGTTACCTCTTTCCGAGTCGGTAATAAATCCTTTACACTCACCTGTTACGATGATTGTTTCACCGTCGATATCGCACCCGATACAGCATCTGAATACGGCGGTTCTGTCTTCAACTCCTTCCATAAGTTTCAGTATTCCTTTATTTCCTACGGTCTTCTGCCCGTAGGCGGAATACACTCCCGGAAATCCTTTCAGAGCGTTGACAAACATTCCCGAATCATCTATTATGAAATCTCCGATACCTTTTGAACGGATTTCCTCCATTCCTTTTTTCACGACTTCCTCCAACTCCGAAGTCTGTATCTCATCGTACGGGATGTGAAGATGAATCATTTCAATATTCATATCATCAAACGCTTTCTGATATTCCCTTACTTTTCCGGGGTTGGACGTAATCACGTTAAGCTTCATGTGTATCTCGCCCTGCCTTTGATTTCTTCGACTTTCGCGAGAATCTGTTTATGAATAGGCATATTCTCACAGTATGATTCGATAATATATCTGAAGGCACCGTCAATCGAAGAGTGTGCCGAAGTGAACGCTCTTTCGAGTAAACGTAAATCCACACCCATTTCTTCCGTACCGATACGGGTATCTCCCAAAGAAAAGTCAATGAAACAGATGTTTCCTTTATCATCGATAATCATATTCGATGTTGTCAGATCTCCGTGACAAATCTTTCCGTTATGTAATTTGGCAACAGCTTCCCCTATCCTTCTGCATATTTCGGGGGCGGCGTCGGGATGCCCTTCCAGGGCATCCCTGACGCTGACCCCCTCAATATACTCCATGGTGATGCTTCCTTCTTCCAAGTCCACATCGTAAACAACGGGAGATCTCACACCTGCTTCTCTGGCATCGATCATCACTCTTACTTCGGATCTTGTCCTTACGGATCTCAGATGCTTATCCAAATCGGGATGACGGTATCCCTTAGGCTCTCTTATCTTAACGACCGCATCGCGGTTACGGTACACCGTACGGTACACCGTCGCTTCAGCCCCTCTCCCGATTTCGGTACAATCCATAATGACGGCCATAATGTCGTTATTATTATTTATTGCGAGTCTTATCTTTTGAAAAACAGGGGGTATATGATGAGATACACCATTACCGGGGATAATCTTCAGTTCGTAAACGTTCAGCTGGAACCCGGAGAGGAATTGAGATCCACCGCAGGCGCCATGAGTTACATGACAGGCAATGTCAGAATGGACGCAAAGATGGAAGGCGGTCTGTTCAAAGGAATGAAGAGAATGCTCTCCGGAGAGTCGTTATTCCTCGTGAAATACTTCGCGGAAGGCGGTTCCGGAATTGTGGGACTTGCGGGAGACGTTCCCGGAAAGATTATGGATATAGACGTAACCAAAGGTGCGTGGATTGTCCAGAAAACAGGATACCTCGGTTCCGAAGCAACCGTGGATTTGGATATGACTTTCCAGAAGAAACTCGGCGGAATGCTCTTCGGAGGAGAAGGACTGATTCTTGAAAGACTCAGCGGAAAAGGTATCGCATTCATAGGTGCCTGCGGAGATTTCAATATTGTAGATCTTAAACCCGGAGAACAGTATAAAGTTTCCACGGGAAAAGCGGTCGCGTGGGAAGAGAGCGTAAAGTACGATATCACTGCCGCAGGAAATGCCAAAACAGCAATCTTCGGCGGAGAGGGATTGTTTGTCACAACTCTCACAGGCCCCGGAAAGATCGTAATACAGTCGATGACTCTCGGAGAACTTGCAATGGCATTGTACCCGTACATGCCGACGAACTCGTGATAACATGGATCCGTATTCAGTCAGGAAAGAAAGCACGGGAAAGTCCGGATTGGCACTGGCGCTGATCGGTATTGTTATTATCGCGGTGATAGGAATCACCGCGTGGATACTGTACAGCAATCCCGATATTCTGGAGAATGTGCTGTATGTTATTCTGGTAATAATCGCGGCAATTGTTATTGTGATAATTGCGGTATGGATTATCACTGCGGTACTTGCGGTGCCTTACTACATCGCAAAAGGCGAATCCTATCAGGACGATGCGAGTTACAATCTCGACGACGTATCCTCCGCGGGTGAGGTACGCAGCGACGGTAAGAAGGAATAATTTCCGATTTCAAAACAGTTTTTTACCACGTCGCCCATTAGGGCGACGTGGAAAGAATACCTACCGGATGCAGTACATTCGACGAACTCCTGGGCGGAGGTCTGGAGAAGGGCAGTATGACACTGCTCTTCGGAGAGGCCGGAACGGGAAAGACAAACATCTGTATGCAGACTGCGTATAACGTTGTGAAATCCGGTAAGAAAGTTGCCTATGTTGACACCGAAGGACTGTCTTCGGAAAGGATTTCGCAGATATTCACGGATGAAGGTTCCACCAAAGAATTACTTGTTTTTCAGGTACACAGTTTTGAAGAGCAGACGGACAGAATCAACAAAGTCTGTAAGCTTTCTACGGCTAATGACAAGATAGGGTTGGTTGTTGTCGATTCCATCACAATGTTTTACAGACTGCATTCGGACGATATGCTTGTCAGGAATGAGTTTATCAGACAGACAGAGATGCTGATGGAAGCTGCGAGGCAGAACGATATTGTTATTCTTCTCACTTCGCAGGTGTATACGAACATAGGTTCGGGTTCTATTGAATTCTTAGGCGGGCATGCGTTGCACCATAACGCAAAGACGATTATCCGTTTGGACAAGAGATCTAACGGAAGGCGTACGGCGAATATCGTCAAACACAGAAGTCTTCCCGAGGGAAGGTTCGCAAATTACCGCATAACAGAGACGGGAATCGAAGGAGATTAAGTTCCGTTATTCATATAAGAATCAATGAGCCAGTATGTAATTTTTTAATCGGAAATTCGGTGACTTAACGAAACATAAGTCTCATCCGCATACTTCCTTTTGGCCGTTTTCTGGTTAAAAGTGTCGTCACACTTCCGTCCGAGGCCGCGGATCTGGTTCATCATGCACGTTTCTGTGTATGTGTGCATAGAACGGACACGCGACCGTTGATTATTAGGTATCCATTCCCTATATAAAAGTACATCGCCACGGGATTTATTTTCTGACAAGTCCCGTTTTTCATCGTATGTGCCAGACATGATTTTTCTCAAAACGGGACTTATGTTTCGTTTAATCACCAATTCTACAAACAGAAGCTGTTACGCATACGGAACAGGAACGGAAAGGAACAGCTACCTTCCCGTTTCTTCGCCGCTTCCGTTCGGTTCTCTTTCGGCACAGACGTGCGGATTTCCGGGATTCAGATCACCAACTTCATCCGGGTATCGTAGAAAGACAAAGGAGAAAAAGACATGAAATCAACAATGAAATCGGCGTTCGCATTTATTGCGGTCGCCATGATGATCATGGTCGCTGTCGTACCTATGGTCTCCGTTTTTACTGAAAGCAGTGACGCTACAGAACAGGTCATTGTGGATCCGGAGATTACAGATCCGTACGGCATCACCATCACTGTCACCGTAACCGATGAGGGCGGAAAAGGTGTCACTGAAGGAGCGGTCGAAGTAACGTACAAGGCCGGAAGCGCCAAGACAAGTTACACTTTGTACGCTATGCCTGAAACAAGTGGAAGTTCCTTCAAGATTACCATACAGGAACAGGAAATCACAGATGTTGAACTGACATACGTTGTGATGAATGAAGATACAGAGGAATACGAGGCAGTTCCCGGATATGAGCCGTTTAAATACGACAAACTTACAACCGGAGACAACTACACACCCAGTATTGAGGCAGGAAAGAAAGCGGTAACGTTTACCCTTAAGGCCAAAAATGATTATGATATTTCTGAAATGAGTTATTGCGGATACATCACAATCAAAGGTAAATATCAGCTGTATTCCGAATTAGACGAAAACGGAAAAGGAAAGACCAAAATCGGCGATGCGGTAGACTTCGACACATCGAAAGATATCGATGATTACGGTTACATAACTGCGTACTATCCTGCAAGCACAACTGGCAATGTATATATTGCACTGACAGAATACAAAGTATACACAGAAGTATCCGGAACCAAAGTTTCTGACGCAATAACATTCAGCGATAAGGCTACGAAACTGACAGACAAAGTTGCTATTGAGGCCAATGAAAATGTCGTTACAGTTCTCGGCCCATCAGCATACGTGGATTTGACAGTAGAATCACTTACTGCAGGTGCGGATGATGACCTTGTCACATTCAAATTTATCCGCAAAAACATGAGTCTTGACACTCTCGGAATGGATTGCGCAATAGCAACTACAACTGGAAATTTGCCTTCAAATCTTAGTGATTATACAATCGAAGTGAAGATTGTCGGCGACAAGACCGCATATGAGTGCGGATGTAAGAAATACAGTACAACGAGTGCCAGCACTAGTTTAACACTTGATCTTAAAGATTCAAGAGCATTCTACGGTAAAGTGCACATGGACGGAAAATCCGTGGATTATGTTCAGCCCGGTACACTTGCAGTAACGTTCACCGGTTTGTCGAAGCCGCAGGAAATCGATGTTTACGAAGACGGTACATTCTTCGCATTCATTTCTGCCGATGCAACAGCGGTAAGTAAGATAGAATTCGGTACATTCGGTGTAGCGACTCCTGCAGCTGTGATATTCGGTACTCAGTACGATATTGAGTTGGATAATGCCGATGTATACGCTGAGGTTACCGGTGCTCTGACGTACGGTACCGACAGCGGTGCAGTTGTTGGAAAAGAATTTTCAGTTGACGGTGCCACTGTGTTCGGTAACCTTGTGACCGGTGATGACGGTAAATTCGGATTTATGGCAAAGGTCGGCGACACTGTCAAATTTGTGTTCGACGACGATGCGACATACACCGGAGGAATCAGCGTTAAAGTAAGTGCCTCGGGTGCCGAAGCGGATATTGTAATGAGCACACAGACAATCACAGTCAACGTTGCAGATGCTCTCGGAAAAGAGATTACAAATTACAGTGATCTCAGTGTCAAACTCGGATACTGGGATTTGCTGGAGGATCCTCTCGACCCGCCCTTTGAAAGCATTGCTACTTTTACAGAAAAAACAGCAATCGGCAAGGGCGTATATGTTGCAGAAATCAGGGCAGACCTCGATCCTGAAGATTACATCGTGCTTGTCAAAGACGGGGCTTCAAGTGCTGTATACACCTTCGATGAACTCGGATACGAATTCACAGAGGGCATGATTATCGAGGCCGACCAGGCAGATTACTC
>CAVFUJ010000054.1:0-8378 GCA_963625795.1 Anaerovoracaceae bacterium | reverse complement strand
GTAGTAAAGTTCACCGATTGATGTGTATGCTTTGGTGATCTTCGATTTCTCTTCGCTTATCTTGCTCTTGTACTTGGTGACGTCGACGCCTTCTCCGAGTTTACTGTCGACACTCTTCGCAGCCATCTTCGTCTTGCTGATTGCTTTGCCAACCAATCCCATGGCGATCTCCGACACCGTGATTGATGACGACGGTAATATTCTTAACGGCACCCCGGGAGTTACAGGACATGTTTTTCCATCGATTTGTTTCTCTGAAAAGCATTGTTTTTATAGAAAATCCAAGATTGATGCTTTCATGGGCATCTCATTCAGAACATCTGTCAGCGACGAATACAAGATGGTAATCGTTATGAGGAGCGATCTCAAGATGTCCAAAGGCAAGATTGCCGCTCAGGCTGCGCATGCTGCAGTAAACTGTGCTTTTGCCGCAAAGAAAAAGGATCCGAAAGGATTCGACAAATGGTATTCCGAAGGTCAGAAGAAGGTCGTTCTCAAAGTGGATTCTTTGGAAAAACTCTATGAGATTAAGGCTGTCGTAGACGCCAACGGAATCACGAATTCTCTGATTACCGATGCGGGAAGAACCGAAATCGCACCCGGAAGCGTAACGTGTATCGGAATCGGTCCGAGTACGGATGCGGTTTTGGATAAAATCACAGGCGAACTTTCGATGCTGTGATTTTACCCGAATAACAGCATCGTGTACTGCGAAATGAGAGATTTTCTTCTTTCGTCGGTTGATTCTCTTTCCTCGGGACTGCATGTAATCATGTCTTCCGTTGCATAATATGCGCATCTGAGGGCGAATACCGCATCTGTGTATGCCGCAGCATCGTTTTTGGGCTGTTTACCTTCTTTCAGCGCTCCCGCAATTTCCGTTATGAGGTAGATGTAAAGTGTTCTGTACTCGTCGGCTACCTTCCACAATACCGTTCTTGCGGCAATCGATTCGTTGAGAACTTTGGATATTGAACAAATGTCGGACATCGTGTTTACGAGAGATTCGCATCTTTCAACGGTAATCTTAGGATCTGTCATATTGCACAGAGAACAGTATGAAATTCTGTTTATGCCCAAAACAAAATTGATGAGTGATTCCGAATCCCTGAAAGACGGGAGTTTTTCCGAAATTGAGTTTACTATAGTCATCGGAAGATCGATATTATCTGTTATCGCTATTTTTGCGGCAAGGACATCCAAACCTTCCGTTGAGAATCTTTCAAGACCGTTCATCAGACACTCATAGTAGAAATCACAGAGTTCGGACACAATGCTCTTACGTTCTTCCGCGGAAAGATCGGAAGCATCGTTCCATTTGGAGATAGCTCCCGCCACGTCGCATTTGTACAGTGCATCCATACCTTCTCTGAAAAGGAATGACTGATTTTCAGGCATATCCGACGGGATTCACTGCGATGATATAACTTTTGATGTCTGTCATTCACTGTTCATGAGTTCTTTGAACTCTTTCGCAGCTTTGGCAATATCAGGCTGAGAAACAACTGCGGATATCACAGCGACACCGTCCGCACCGTGTGATATGATGTCTTTAACGTTTCCCTTGTTGATTCCGCCTATGGCATATGCGGGAATCGATACGGCATCGGAGATTTTCTTCATCATTTCAAGGCCGTGACCGTGTCCCGCATCGTCTTTCGAAGTTGTATCGAAGATGGGGCTTAATGCGACATATGACGCACCGCCCGCTTCGGCTTCTTTTGCTTCTTCCACGTTCCCTACGGATACGCCGACGATGAAATTCTCAGGTACACGCTGTCTTATCGAGGAAACAGGTTCGTCTCCCTGTCCCACATGAACTCCGTCCGCACCCGATTTCAGAGCAATTTCAACGCTGTCGTTGACGATAAACGTCCTTCCGCAGGATTTTGAAATCTCGGAGATTTCACAGGCCCACTGAAGGAATCTTACGTCATTGTCTTTCACACGTAACTGAACGATATCCGCTCCGCCTTCGTAGCTCCTGCGGGCTACTTCCACGTGAGACAGACCGTTGGACAGTTTATCGTCGGTGACAACGTAGAGGATGCTCATTCCTCTCTGACCTTCCTCTTTTTGTCCAATTCCTCGGGTTTGAGGTTGTACATCGAGTCCAAAAGCGCCGTTTTGAACGAACCGGGTCCGTCGTATCCTTTTGCGGTTTCTCCCGCAACAGTGAATGCCGATATTCCTGCGGATACGGAATCTGCGGAAACACCGTTTGCTCCCACGAAGCATCCGACAACGGAAGACAGCATACAGCCTGTTCCGGAGACCATGTCCATCATGGGAATTCCGTTGGAAAGAGCATATGTTTTCTTTCCGTCTGAGACATAATCCGTTTCACCTGACATTCCGACTATTACATTCAATTTCTTTGCCAATTCAGTGCACATATCGGCTTCTGCGGAAGCATCGGAATCCACGCCTCTTACTTTTCCTCTGTGTCCGAGGAGCGATGCAATCTCTCCGGCATTTCCTTTCACAACGGATACATTCACGGATTTGAGAATACCTTCCGCTGCTCTCGATCTGTATCCCGTCGCACCCGCACCTACGGGATCGAGGATAACGGGAACATTGCAGTCGTTCGCAACTTTTCCCGCAGATACCATGATCTCAACGGTATCGTCGTTCACGGTTCCGATGTTAAGCACAAGAGCGGAAGCCATACCGACCATTTCGATTGCATCGGCGAGACAGTCGCTCATGACAGGCGAACCGCCCGCACAGAGTGTAATGTTCGCACAGTCATTGATTGTGACGTTGTTCGTAATCTGACATACCAACGGTCTTTTCTCCCTGACCGCGCGTAACATGCCGCCTGCACTTGCCATGTTTGATGGGATTGTTATCATCGGTATAAACTTTGACGCATTTCCGTGATGTACAGTATTAATACAACATCGCAGATTGAGAGTGCCGATTGAGAACCCGTTTGTAAAGGGATGATTTTAGATGAAAGCATTGTACAGTGACGGAAGCGTCAGAGAAACAGATGATGAACTCCCGGTCCTGAGGCACACGGCATCGCATATTATGGCACAGGCCGTGCTCAGGCTTTTCCCGGGAACAAAACTCGCCATCGGTCCCGCGATCGATGACGGATTCTACTATGATTTCGACAGGGAAGGAGGATTCACTCCCGAAGACCTCGAGGCAATCGAGGCCGAGATGAAGAAGATCATCAAGGAAAACCTGAAGATCGAGACATACACGCTTCCGAGAGCAGAGGCTATCGAATACATGAAAGGAAGGGGAGAAATCTACAAAGTCGAACTTATCGAAGATCTTCCCGAAGACGCACCCATCAGCTTCTACAAGCAGGGTGAGTTCGTCGATCTCTGTGCAGGACCGCACGCACTGTACACCAAGGCAATCAAAGCGTACAAACTCACATCGATTGCAGGTGCATACTGGCGCGGAAGCGAGAAGAACAAAATGCTCACCCGTATCTACGGTACGGCATTCCAGGACAAGGAGAAACTTGACGAATATCTCAAAATGCTTGAGGAAGTCAAGAAGAGAGACCACAGGAGACTCGGAAGAGAGCTGGCTCTTTTCATGTTACTCGACGAAGGACCGGGATTTCCGTTCTTCCTCCCCAAGGGAATGACACTCAAGAACACACTTATCGACTACTGGAGACAGATTCACCAGAGGGAAGGATACCTTGAGGTTTCCACGCCTCTCATTATGAGGAAACAGCTCTGGGAACAGTCCGGTCACTGGGATCACTACAAGGACAACATGTATACCACGAAGATCGAGGACGAAGAGTTCTGTATCAAACCCATGAACTGCCCCGGCGGTGTACTCGTTTACAAGAGCGAACCCCATTCGTACAAAGATCTTCCTCTGAAGATCGGAGAACTCGGTATCGTTCACAGGCACGAGCGTTCCGGTACACTTCACGGTCTTATGCGTGTAAGGTGCTTCACACAGGATGATGCACACATCTTCATGACAAGGGATCAGATTACGGAACAGATCGAAGGTGTCGTGAGACTTATCGATGAAGTTTATTCCTTATTCGGTTTCAAGTACCACGTGGAACTTTCCACACGTCCCGAGGATTCCATGGGATCCGACGAGGATTGGGAAGCCGCAACAGACGGTCTCAAGAGGGCACTCGACGACATGAAACTCCCGTACGTCATCAACGAAGGCGACGGAGCGTTCTACGGTCCGAAAATCGACTTCCACCTTGAGGATTCACTCGGAAGGACATGGCAGTGCGGTACGATTCAGCTCGACTTCCAGATGCCTCAGAGGTTCGATATCCACTACATCGGAACCGACGGCGAGAAACACAGACCCATCATGATCCACCGTGTCGTATTCGGTTCGATCGAGAGGTTCATAGGAATTCTCATCGAACACTACGCAGGAAGGTTCCCGGCATGGCTGGCACCTGTACAGGTCAAGATTCTTTCCGTTTCGGAAAAATCACGCCCGTACGGTAACAGAGTCTACGAAGAACTGAGAAAGAACGGCATCAGGTGCGAAATCGACAACAGAGACGAGAAGATCGGTTACAAGATCCGTGAGGCTCAGCTGGAGAAGGTTCCGTACATGCTCGTACTCGGTGAGAAAGAGAGCGACGACGGTACCGTTGTCGCCGTGAGAAGCAGGGACAAGGGAGACCTCGGAGCTGTGAAGACCGAGGAATTCATTTCCGGACTTCTCAAGGAAATCTCCGACAAATCGTGAACAAACAGCCGTCCGATGCAGTCATATGCATCGGCGGCTCCTCTTTTATTATCCCATTTTTAAGGATTATCTTTATATAAAGTCCTGTCATAGTCCGCGACAGTTATCATGTCCGACATATCGAAGAAGTCGAAGGATGTTGAGGAAGTTCCTCTGGATGAGGAACCTATCGACGCCGCACCTGTCAACGAGGACATCAAAACAGACAAAGATGGGAAGAAGGTCAGGGCCGGTCTCAGAAAGAAAGATCACGACCCCATTCTCCGCATCAGTGCTATTGTCCTCGCAATCGCTTGTATTATCGTCATTGCCAACACGGTCTACGACATCACACTCGCAGACCACAGCGACCCGCCGATCAAATACGGCGACAAAGTCGTCGTGGATTACGTGGGTGCATACCAGGCATACTACGATGAGGACGGAGCGATCGTCTTCGATACATCACTTAAGAGTGTCGACGAATCGGACGTGAAGAAGAGCTACGAATACAACCCCGCATTCAGTCAGCTGACTGTGGAAATCGGCGAAGGAGATTATCTTGAACAATTCGAGAGTGCGCTCATCGGACACGTTCCCGGCGATGTTATCAAGGTAATGATTCCCAACGGATACGGCGAGGCACAGTTGTACGACTTCAAAGGAACTGCGGACATCAAACTGTCGACAGTGCTTACAGCCAGTGAATTCGAGGACCTGTTCGGTTACGATGCACCCGAAACCGTCGGTGCAACAACATACGTGAAAGAACACACAGAGATTACGGAGGATGACGAATACAACTACACACCCTTCGGATTTGCTGCGAAAGTCACGCTTAACTCAAACGGCACAATCACCGTTGAGTACATGCCCGAAGCAGGAAAGACATACATCATGAGCGAAGATGTCTCCGTAACGGTCGACAGCGTCGCAGACGGCGTTGCCAAGATTTCATACGTGTTCAGCAACAACGGTATCAGAGAATTCGTCAAAGTCATCGTCGAAGACAACGTCTCCGTTTATGTCTATCCTGACACCATGAAGTACAAGTCCACCGACGAAAAGACCGGCGAAGACCTTTACTTCACTATCACCGTCGTCAAGTACGCCTGATAGTAAAACAAAAAATTACCCCGGGATTATTCCCGGGGTTTCTTCTGTTATTAATAAAAATAAATCAAACGAAGAGCTCAAGCTTTTCGTGGAGATCCCTGGGATTCTTTCCGAGGATTCTTACATAGTTTTTCTTGCCGGATTCCCTGTCGATGAAGACATCGGGAACACGTCCGCATTCTCTGATGGTTGCTGCGGTGATTTCTCCGAGACGGCCGTCTTTGGATAGTTTACGGTCTAATTCGACGATGTCCAATCCGACCTCTTCCATCAGTTCGTAAAGTTCTCTGGAGTATTCGAGATTCAGCGTAGCTCTTATCTCGGGGTCGTATTTCATCGTCGAAAGCAGAAGGTACGAAGCGTGTTCGGCTGCACCGTATTTCGCTTTGCCGCCTTTTCTGAGGCTTCCGTTTCTGAAAGTTATCCTGTTATCGATTGCAGCGATATCTTCGGGACCTGCTGCGTTGGAAAGAGCGTATGCAATGTTCATTCCCGATTTGGGTACCCAATCCTGAGGAATCATATCTACGATTAAATCGGCAAGTTTGTCGATTTCATCCAGAATACGGAATCTTGCGGAATCGTCCTGCATCTTGACCATCGGGTTGACTACCTTGTCGCCTTTTCCGATGACATACATCGATGCGATGGATTCCTGAATCAATTCTCTTGATTTGATGACCGCATTGACGATATCAAGTCCTTTTGCCATATGGGCTGTGATGTACGAAGAAAGAGTACATCCTCCGCCGTGTCCGGCTCTTTCAAGACGGGGATATTCCATCCTTGTGATTTCCGATGAGAGATAGAAGTAATCTACAACATTCTTTCCCGTCATATGTCCTCCTTTCAGAAGAACGGATGAACCTTCCTTTCCGATGAGTTCGCATGCCAATGTTGCGTCGTCTTCCGTCCTGATAGGCATCTTCGCCAATACTTCGGCTTCATGCCTGTTCGGAGTGATTAATTCACACAGAGGCATGAGATGTTTTCTGATTGCCTTTGCCAAACTGTCCGTTGCAAGGGAATCTCCGACACCTGCGACCATTACGGGGTCGATGATCAGAGGCATGTCGTGATCCTCCAATACATCCGCTACGGCTTCGACGATGTCTTCGCTGTACAGCATTCCTGTTTTGATTGCTTTGATATCGACATCCTTCAGAACGGCTTCGAGCTGATCGACGACCATGTCTTCGGGCATCGGGTAGATACGCTCGACTGCAGTTGTATTCTGAGCTGTGACCGCGGTAATGACGGCACATGCATGGACGCCTACGGATCCCATTGCTTTTATGTCCGCCTCTATACCGGCACCGCCGATAGAATCCGAACCTGCGATTGTAAGAGCGCACCTCATATTTTTTCTCAATAATTCTTCCTTATATAACGCTGTTCATTAACGGACTGACCGAGTCTGATGATACACTAGCTGAGAGTATCCGAAAACGGAGGACTTTTCGGACGAATAGATAAAATACGTGCTGCATAATAGGGCAGATGATGAAAACCCACAGCTACCACTTCATTCTCAAAGGAAAGGCTGACTACAAGGACCTTGTTCCGGTATTCCCGGATATTCTGAAGACAATCCTTGCGGAGAACGATCATTTCCAGAGTGACGAGGATGAGGAAAGCAGGGAAATGTTCATCGACATGAACATGGCCGATCTCGAGCTTAACCGTAAGCCCGAGGGATACAACAGGAAAGGTAAGTACAGGCTTATTTTCCCCATCGGTTCAAAAGAATTCTACATAACATCGACGGTTGCCAAACCGAACGAAGTTAAGAAAGTAGGGGACAGAATCAAAGAGATTCTTTCCACCGCATCAAGCATTAAGTTTGAGACATCCGCCGGCGATGAAGAAATCGACTGATTTCAGAACATCGCAAGCAGTGATGTCACGAATAACGCTGCACCGATACAGATCAGCATACGGAAGTTTTTACCGCTGTACTCCTCAGACGATGTAAGGTAGACGTAGGTAAGCATCATTCCCGCGCCGATGAGCATCGTGCCTTTGTTGAATACGTTCAGCTGAGAAAACAGTCCTGTGTTCAGCATTGCTGCGAAAACGGCGAATATCAGTACCGAAGAGATTCCGATTGCTTTCGTGCGTGATTTCTTCGATTCGATCTCGTTTTCGATCTCTACAATCCTGCTCTTGTTGATGTTGTATACGGTTCCCATCCATACCACATAAGTGATTACGGACGGTGAGTATATATCCGAAAGCAGGGGAGGTCACCGATTATCGCCGATTGATGTGTGATGCCGTAAACGGCACCGCACATCTTTCGGAAAAAAAGAAACAAGTTTCAGTCGTTGAGAAGGGCACTCCAACAGGATTCGAGATATTCCTTCTCCTGTCTTACGCTGTCTACTCTTGACATATATTCTCTCATTGCGATGTAGATCTGCTGATCCGTGGATGCGGAAGACGTACCTCCGAATGAGCTTCTCCTCTCGACACAGTTTCTGATGTCTATGAAGTCATACACATCGTCTTTGATAACAGGCGAAAAGCTGCGGAATTCTTCGAGAGTGAGATCGTCGAGATTCTTCCTG
>CAVFUJ010000053.1:1855-8407 GCA_963625795.1 Anaerovoracaceae bacterium | reverse complement strand
TCAGATACGTTCCTGTTCCGATGATTCGATTTCTTCTTCGGTAAGGTTGTATTTTGTTTTAGCTTCGCTGAGTGAAACAGGTAAATTTTCGGGAAGTTTATGTCTTCTATCTGCAGTGACAAGGAATGTACATCCAGCAACAGAGCCAGCAGATAATAATTTTTCTTTGAAAGAGGGCCATTCCGAAGATGCTACGCAGATCGGAATCACACGTTTTTCGGTAAGTTCTGTTTTTCCGTCGGCAATCTTTATGCCGCTGTCACCGCCCAATCCGTATGTGCAGATATCCGCCGCACGAACCCTCGTTCTGTGACCGCAGATGGAAGCGCCTTCTTCGATTGTATGAACAAATCCTCCGCTCACAAGGCCGATATCTGTAGTGGTACCTCCGATATCGACAACCAATGAATCGGTTACCGAAGGGTCGGTCATCGCACCTGTAAGGCTTGATGCAGGCCCGGACATGACGGTATCGACAGGTCTCGCAATTGCTGACGAGGAACTCATGACAGATCCGTCGCCTTTAACAATAATCAACGGTGCATCTATTCCCAACGATGAAAGTGATTTTTTCACGGAATCAATCAGTTTTATTATTCCCGGGATAAGTCCTGCGTTCATCAGTGCGGTATTGAGTCTTTCTCCGAAACCCAATTTCGCAGTCAGTTCGTGTCCGCATACCATAGGTACATCAAGAATCGATTCCGCCGATTTTTTTACGCGGATTTCATGTTCGGGGAATCTCGAACTCAGGTATCCGCAAATTGCCAGAGAATCGACATGACCTTTCATCTGACGCAGTATGTCTTCGGCATCTTCGATGTCCAATTCTTTCACGAGATTGCCTCTGAGGTCGAATTCTCCTTCGACACTGCCGTACATTGCGACATCGATTTCAGGAGTTACTTCCCTGCCGATTGTAATCAATCCCACACGGCATCCTTTCCCTTCCACAACGGCATTTGTCGCAAGTGTCGTCGAAAGAGATACAAGCGTAATATTATCAAGAGAACCCAATCCGCGGACGGATTCCGTTATTCCCGAAGAAAGATCGCCGTAAGTCGTAAGGGCTTTGGAACATCCGATGACCGTTCCGGAATCCATGTCAATCAGAACCGAATCCGTGTACGTTCCGCCTGTGTCGATTCCGAGCCCTATTCTCATACGGGAACAGGTATGCGTGAAGAGTATTTTATCGGTACGTACGGAACCGTACGGTTATTCACATAAAAGTCCGGTTGTTACGGAACCGCAGTTCTGGCTCATAGATGCCCTCCGAAAACCCGTATTCAAAAACGGATATCTGGCACATCCTTTCGATTTTGACGGAAAACAGTCAACAACCTTATTATATTGCGCGTAATTAGGTAGACCGATAAACTGCGGTGACCACATGGCACAGAAAGTAACGGTTTCAGTAATCAAGGCCGATGTAGGTTCGGTTTGCGGACACACAAGGCCCCACCCGGACATGATGGCGAAATGCGATGAGATGCTCAAAGAGGGAGTCAACCAGGGCATTCTCGAAGACTACTACGTCACACGTGTCGGAGACGATATCAATCTCTTCATGACACACTACAAGGGTGAGAACAACAAAGATGTTCACAAGCTCGCATGGGATGCATTCTACGAGGCGGCACAGCTCGCAAGGAAGATGCACCTTTACGGAGCGGGACAGGATCTCCTCGCAGATTCGTTCTCGGGAAACATCAAGGGAGCAGGACCCGGATCCGCCGAGATGGAATTCGAAGAGAGGAAATCCGAGCCTGTCATGTTCTTCATGGCAGACAAGACAGAACCCTCTGCATATTCGCTTCCTCTGTCGAAGATTTTCCTCGATCCTTTCACAACAACCGGTCTCGTTATCGACGCCAGGGCAAAGAAAGGATTCGATGTCGAAATCCACGACGTTATGGACCACAAGAAGGTCATTATGTCGGCTCCCGAAGAGACACTCAGTATCCTCTCGCTTCTCGGTGACACATCGAGATACGCAATCAAGAGGGTCTTCAGCCGTGCAGGTCTCGGTACCGCAGCTGTTGTCTCCACCGACAAGCTCAACCTCACTGCAGGTAAATACGTCGGAAAGGACGACCCCGTCTGCGTCGTAAGGGCACAGAGCGGAATGCCTTCCGTCGGTGAGTACCTTCAGCCTTTCATGAACACAATGCTCGTTGCAGGATGGATGAGAGGATCGCACTACGGTGCATTCTACCCCTGTTCACCCGAAGACTCGACACCTACCTACTTCGACGGACCTCCGAGAGTATGCTGTCTCGGATTCCAGCTCGTAGACGGTCACCTCCAGGGTCTCGAACCCATGGGATCGCCCGCAGGAACACACGTGCCTGTCGACTACTTCAAGGGTGCGGAGTGGGACTACGTCCGCAACAACGCCGTCAAGGCATCCAAGTTCATGAGGACACACGGACCCTTCATGCCCGCAGTCCTCGGACCCGAGGAAATGGAGTACACTTCAAGACCTGAGGTCCTCAAAGAACTCACAAAGAGGATGGAAGACCTTGACTGATCTCAAGACGCCGGCAATAGTCGTCAACTTCAAGGCATACAGAGAGGTCGACGGCGAAGGTTCGCTCAGGCTCGCAAAAATCTGCGAGGCTGTTTCCCAGAAATCAGGGGTTACCATCGCCGTATGTCCTCCGATGGTCGAACTCGGTGTCGTCGCGAGAGCGGTGAAGATTCCCGTATTCTCACAGAATGCGGATCCCCACGCTCCGGGATCGTCTACCGGTTGGGTCACGGCATCGATGATTAAGTCGACGGGAGCCGTCGGTACACTTGTGAACCACTCGGAACACAGGGCCGATGACAAAGTGATCGGAGAATCCGTCGAACTTGCGAAAGCGGACGATCTGATTACGATGGTCTGTGCGGAATCTGTCAGGAAAGCGGCATCCGTTGCTGCATTCCACCCGGATTTCATCGCAATCGAGCCTCCCGAACTGATCGGAGGGGATGTTTCCGTTACTACGGCAAACCCTCTCATCATCGAAGACACGGTAAACTCTGTCAAATCCGTCAGCAAGAAGATTTCCGTTCTCTGCGGAGCGGGTGTCAAGACGGGTGACGATGTCGCCAAAGCTTTGGAATTGGGCGCATCCGGTGTTCTGCTCGCATCCGGTGTCGTTAAATCGAAAGATCCGGAAGCGACGCTTTACGATCTTATCAAACACATTTGAAAGCCGAAAGTCCCCGAAAGGGGACTAACGGCTAACATTATCGTTTTTCGGTTTATGTAATGCTGAAGATGGCCCTCTCATGAAGAGAGCATTTACTGCATTATTCATTGTTATCCTTCTACTTCCGACGTTCACGGCGGACGTATCCGACGGTTCGGATTACAGTCTGTTAAGACTGTCCGCAGTACTTCCTACGGGACAGTTTGAAGGCGTGGCGGTAACAAATTACGGTATCGGCGAAATCAATCTGAAGGATTATCATCTCAGTGACGGCGAAGGTACGGTGAAATTCACCGAAGATATCGTTCTCAAAGGTTCGGAGACATTATTCATACTGAAAGCTGAACCGGAATCATGGGCGTGTATTGAAAATTACGTTATTTACGGTGAGAAAGGAGTGACAGCCAAAAATTTCACACTGAGCGACAGCGGCGATGACATTATGTTGATGAAAGGCGAGGAAGTCATTGATACATTCGTCTACGGAAATGTTACATCAACGGAAGGTTGGAACGGAGACAGTTTTCAGAAAATAGCGAAAAAATGCTACGCATCGAGAATTTCGATAATCGATACAGATTCCGCAAAGGATTGGTCTGTCGTAATCCCGGGGCGCAGTGATTTCGAAATGCCCGAAGGATTCGAAGCGACGGTTACACCTTTTGTGTTCCCCGATTCAAAAGGAATTCCTCTCAAGAACGCTCTTTATGAAGCGGAAACATCCATTGACATATCCGTTTACATTCTGACCGATTCCGATGTCGTATCGTCCCTTATTCATGCGATGAACGGTAAGGTTGCGGTAAGGATTCTTCTCGAAGGTTCGCCTGCGGGAGGAATATCCGTAACGGAAAGAACCGCAATGTCTACGCTGAAATCATGGGGTGCGGATATCAGATTCATTTCTTCCGAAGACGGATACAAGCGTTACGATTATCTTCATTCGAAATACGCCGTAATCGACGGAAACAAAGTAATCGTAACTTCCGAGAATTGGACAGAATCTTCTTTCACAAGCAACAGAGGTTGGGGCGCATTAATCGAATCCGAAGAATATGCGGAATACATGGAATCGGTTTTCGAATCCGATTTTTCGGGAACGTATGATATCGTAAAGTTCGAAGATCTTTATCCGAAGGAAAAGAAAGGAAGTTACGGGAAGTACATTCCTTCGAAAACCGAATTCGAATCATATGATGCCACGGTAACTCCCGTACTTTCACCGGATTTCAGTTACGATGCACTGAGAGATTTCATGCAGTCTGCGGAGACAAGACTTTATTCGGAACAGTTGGAAGTCGAATACGAATGGATTGACGGGGAAGACAATCCGATTCAATGGATGATTTCTTCGGATGCGGACAGCAGATTACTGATCGATGTAACATTCGATTCGGATGAAGATGCAGACGAGAAAGACGGATACGGAATACGTGATGTTCTGAAAGAATACGATTCCATTGCGGTAAGAACGTCTTCTGCGGACAATATGCTCCATAACAAGGGAATAATTGCCGATAACAGAGTTTGGATCGGTTCAGTAAATTGGTCTGATACATCCTTAAATGAAAACAGAGAAGTCGCGGTAATAGTCGATTCAAAAGAAATCGCAGACCTTTACGCAGAATATTTCATAACCGATTGGGGAACGGAATCTGCGGATGATGTTGTTATCGATGTGAAAATAACGGGAGACATGACTGAAGGAAATACCTTCATGATCGATGCTTCTTCATCCTATGCACCGGAATCCGCAGTATACGAATGGGATATCGACGGTGACGGATACATCGACAGAAGCGGTAAGAAAATCGCATTGAATCTTTCCGCAGGCACATACGACATAGTTCTCAGAGTCACCGACGGCAACGATGCCTACCAACATACGGAAACGGTAACCGTTACCGGGGGAATGACGGACATCAATTTCATACCATTGAAATACATCCCCATTATAGTGCTGTGTGTCGCCGTATTGGCGGTGAACATCATACGCAGGCGGAAGTGCAGAAAGGATGACAGTAAGAGAATTCAGACCGGAGGACGCAGATAAGGTTTATTCGATACTCCTGTCCTCTCTCGACGAATTCTTCCGTCCCGAAGTGTTCTTTCACTTCAGCAGTCTCTGGCCCCAGGGACAGTTGGTTGCGTGCGATATCATCGGCGAACCCATCGGATTCTTATTTTCCACGAGGACAGGAGACAATCTCGGCAGAATTATGCTGTTCGCAGTGAGTCCTCAGTACAGAAGCAGAGGAGTAGGTCAGGAATTACTGAACAGGTTCCGTATGGTCTGTATGATGACGGGAATACACGGAATGACCTTGGAAGTTAAACCGACCAATACACGTGCAGTAAAATTCTACAGAAGAAACGGATTCAGAGAAACCGAAGTTCTGTATTCTTTTTATCAGGACGGAGGGTCCGCAATGCGTATGGACGGCCCCGTTCAGATGAACTTTTAAAAAATATTGAATCCGGGGATAAACCCCGGATCAGTTGAACATCGTGTCGCCGATGTGCTCGTTCTCCATGTAGTAGTCGGAGGTTCTCTGTTTCTGAGATTCCGAGAGGTCCTTGGAGAGACCTTTGGTGTATGAACCGTAAATCTCTTTGATCTGATCCTCTGCGGGTCTTGCGCGTCTCAGAGCCCTTGCGATGTGATCCTCCGTAATCAGGGGAGCACCTTCTACGAATGCGAGATCTCCCGCGGCTCTTATGAGTCCGCCGAGTTCCCTCAGTCTGAGTGTGAGCGAGTTGAGCTGTTTGTCTTTCTTCGCACGGAGTCTTCCTTCGTTGATTACAGCCTCTACGGCACCGATGGTGGCGTGGGGGATGTGACCGTCCATAGTAATCTCCTGTGCGACGAACTGGGCGTATTTCGCTCTGTTTTCGTCGGTATCGGGCATTGCGACATCAACAAGTACCTCGTATCCTCCGCCTATGATTCTCGATCTCAGCGGTGAAAGGATGTTTTCAAGGTCCTGTATGTTACATGCGGCGACGAGGATGAAATCACACGGTACGTGATCCACTTTGACACTTGCACCTGCGCTCTGCGGGTTTCTTCCCGTAATCGGGAATTCCTTGTCCTGCATAGCGGTGAGGATGTATCTCTGCAGTTCTCCGAGATGGGAAATTTCATCGACGAATAACACACCTTCGTGAGCTTCGTGAATCGCACCCGGAATCACTCTCTCGTAAGCGGGTGTACCGAGTCCCTGGTGTCCGCCGTAGGGGTCGTGTCTTACATCTCCCAGTAATTCCGTTTCGGAAGCACCCGTTGCGAGGACAAACGGATCTCTGTCCAATTTCACGAGTACTTTCTGCTTGGAGTTCCTGTCGACCT
>CAVFUJ010000053.1:0-1845 GCA_963625795.1 Anaerovoracaceae bacterium | reverse complement strand
TCTTCTCTTCTCCAGTGCTTTCTGATCGAGCATACGGATTTTATCGCCTGCACGTTCGAAGACAACCGTTTCCTCCGTTCCGTCGGCGAGTGTCCTTGTTGTGTTGACTTTCTCTTTTCCGACGGACATAGGCATTGTTCCGAAGACATTTCCGAGCAGATCTCCGAAGGGATTGTTCTGCATCGAACCCATATCCAACTTCGTTTTACCGCAGTTGGGGCAGTTCACTTCGCTGGGAAGGGAATATGTGTTGCAGTTTCTGCATACGTATCCCAATTTCTCGGCGACATGTTTCGGTGCCTTTTCGGGTTCCAGCAGTTTTCCCGATGCTCCCGAAAGTGCGGTGTTTTCCCTGTTTACTTCCTCTTCTGTGAGGATCTCAAGGAACGGCCTTTCGGGGTTCTCGGGGTTGTCTGCAACCCTGATTTCGGATTTTACTTTCGGGAGCTGCATCGAGATTGCTCTCGCAATCATCGATTTACCTGTACCCGGAGGACCAACGAGAAGGAGGTGTCTGCGCTGAATTGCAGCGATCCTCGCCAATGCGATAGGTTCTTTCTGTCCGAGTACACGGTCGAGGGGGTCGGAGGGGATGAGGATCTCCTCGGTGGAGGCCATCCCCTCTACGTCCGCCCATTTTGATACCGGCTTCTTTTCCGATGTCATCAGTAGAGATCTTCCTTTGTCCAGATTGTTATTCCGGAAGGCATCTTGGTGATGTTACCCTTCCTCGTTCCTACGACAGTCTGAATTCCGTTGGATGATGAAACATCAAGGATTCTCTGTGAAATCACACCGTCGAAGACGATTGTGTTCACATTCTCGGAATCGCCCTTGAGTGAATCCACGAGATTCTTCACTGCGACTTCGCGTATAATCTCATTTTCGGAGTTGAGAATCTTTGCGTTGTGTGTGGATGCCATGTCAAGGAGCATGTCGCGGTATGTCTGCTGCTCGGGGGAAAGTGTCTTGGTCTGCCTTGCCGCATCCCTCTTCTTGGAGCGGATGGTCTTGGGCTTTTCCTCTGCGACGGGTTCCTCGATAACAGGTTCTTCGACAGGTTCCTCTTCTTTCTTCTTGGGCTTCCTGCCTCTCTTGGGTTTCTCCTCAGCGACAGTCTCTTCGACAGGTTCCTCTTCTTTCTTCTTGGGCTTCCTGCCTCTCTTGGGTTTCTCCTCAGCGACAGGTTCCTCAACCTCAACAGGCTCTTCGATGACTGTTTCCTCAACAGGCTCCTCGATTACGGGCTCTGCGACAGCAGGCTCCTCAGCGACAGGTTCTTCCTCAACTTCGACGGGTTCTTCTTTCTTCTTGAACCTGTCTGCCGCGTCGGTGTTGAAGCGGTCTTTCCTCTTCTCCCTGAGTTCGCGCTCTCTGCGGCGTTCGTCGTTACGGCCTTCGTCACGGTCTCTGCGCCTGTCGTCATCGCGCTCTCTGCGGCGCTCTTCCCTGCGGCGTTCGTCTTCACGGCTGTCGTCGCGTTCCCTGCGTCCTTCGTCACGGTCTCTGCGCCTGTCTTCCCTGTTTTCTCTGCGGAAGTCGTCACGGTCTCTTCCGTGGCGTTCCTCTTCCCTGGGGTGTTTGAATCTTGATTCTCCCTCTTCGCTGTCCTGACCGTTGAGCTTGTTCATCTCCATGTACTGGTCGTACGGGACTTTGTTCCTGAGGCACTTGGTGAGCTGTTTTGCACTGAGTTCTTCGACTTCGTGTGCACGGGGCGCCCTTGCGACGAAATCGACTTCCGCAACCTGGAAGAGTTCCCTGAGAATGAGTTCTCCTCCTCTGTCGCCGTCGACGAATGCTGTTGCAACCCTCTCTTTGGAAAGTTCCTGAACCGTTTCGGGA
>CAVFUJ010000052.1:0-8442 GCA_963625795.1 Anaerovoracaceae bacterium | reverse complement strand
TCGACGCGGCGAAGTCCGCCTATCGCGCAAGCGTCGAGGCCAAGAGCGACCATGTATAGTTCCGGTAGCAGCAATCAGCCGATCATCGTGCTCAAAGAGGGTACGGAGAGAAGCAAAGATAAAGAAGCACAATTCAACAACATCGCCGCAGCAAAAGCAGTGGCAGATTCCGTCAGGTCCACACTCGGACCGAAAGGAATGGACAAGATGTTGGTCGACTCCATCGGCGATGTCACAGTCACAAACGACGGTGTCACGATTCTCAAAGAGATCGATGTCCAGCACCCCGCAGCCAAGATGGTTGTCGAAGTCGCAAAGACACAGGACACAGAGTGCGGAGACGGTACGACAACAGCTGTCGTTCTTGCAGGAGAACTCCTCAAGCAGTCCGAGTCTCTCATCGATTCGAACATCCACCCCACAGTCATCACCAACGGTTTCAAACTCGCGGCGGAGAAGGCAGTCGAAGTCCTCAACGACATCGCAGTTCCCTCCAACGACGACAAACTCCTGAAGAAAGTCGCAGAGACCGCAATGACCGGTAAATCCGTCGGCGGAGAGGGAGAGCACCTCGCAGACCTCATCGTTCAGGCAGCAAGGGATGTTCAGGAAGGCAACATTGTCGACACAACCAACATCAAGATCGAGAAGAAAGCCGGAGGAGTCATCAACGACACCTACCTTGTAAAAGGTCTCGTCATCGACAAGCAGAGGGTCCACCCCCGTATGCCTAAGGTCGTCAAGAACGCAAAGATCGCTCTCTTCACAACAGCTCTTGAGAACAAGAAGCCCGAAGTATCCGCAGAGATCAGCATCTCCGATCCGCTTTCGATGCAGTCGTTCCTCAACGAGGAAGACTCCACACTCAAAGCAATCGTCGACAAGATCGTTTCCACCGGAGCAAACGTCGTCTTCTGCCAGAAAGGTGTCGACGACCTCGTACAGCACTACCTCGCAAAAGCAGGTGTTCTCTGCTTCAGGAGGCTCAAGGAATCCGATATCATCGCCATTTCCAAAGCAACAGGCGGTTCCCTCGTAGGAGAGCCCATGGAAATCCAGGCAAAAGATCTCGGTACCGCAGAGGAAGTTGCAGAGAAAGAAGTCGGACTCGAGTCCATGTGCTTCATCACCGGCTGCAAGAACCCCAAGGCAGTGTCCATCGTCATCCGCGGAGGAACAGAGCATGTTCTTGCCGAGGTTGAGAGGGCAATGGTCGACGCTATCCGTGTCGTCGGTGTCGCAATCGAGGACGGAAAAGTCGTTGCCGGTGCAGGTGCACCTGAGATCGAAACAGAACTCAGGCTCGCAGAGTACGCTTCATCCGTCGGAGGAAGAGAGCAGCTCGCAATCGAGGCATTCTCCAAGGCTCTGGAAATCATCCCCTGGACCATTGCTGAGAACGCAGGTATCGATTCGATCGATGCAATCATCAAGCTCAAGACAGCACACGACAAGAAAAAGAAGAACGGAGCATACTTCGGTCTCGACCTCGATACAGGCGAGGCAGTCAACATGCTCGACCGCTGTGTCGTAGAGCCTCTCAGAGTAAAGGTGCAGGCAATCAACTCCGCTGCGGAAGTAGCGAACATGATTCTCAGGATCGACGATGTCATTGCATCCCGCAGGGCTCCCCCGATGAACCCCATGGCAGACCCCTCAATGGGCGGTCCCGGCATGAGCGGTGTCGGCGGAATGATGTAAACACACTTTCAACTCGGGGGACGGAAACGTCCCCCGCAACCCCACCCTTTTCTCGGATTTACGGTGTTCCGAATGAATGTCTATGATTTTGACGGAACACTCTACGACGGTGACAGCACCATCGATTTCTACAAATTCTGTCTTGCACACAGGAAAAGAATCCTGAGACATTTTCCGATTCAGGCGAAAGGCTGGATCGGATTTCACATCGGTCTGTACAATCACACACGCATGAAAGCCCATTACTACAGGTTCATGAAGGATGTTGACGCAGAAGCAATGGCGGAAGCGTTTTGGGATGAAAATATTCACAGAATAGCCGATTGGTATGGCGGTAAACACGAAGATACCGATGTGGTAATTTCCGCATCTCCCGAATTTTTAATCAGAGCCGCATGCCGCCGTTTGGCCATCGAGAATGTTATTGCGTCACCTGTGGATGCGAAAACAGGCAAACCTACGGGTTTGAACTGCCGTGACGAAGAAAAGGTAAGGAGGTTCCGCGAGGTATTCGCGGATGCCCCCATAGATGAGTTCTACTCAGATTCCGATGCGGATCTTCCTCTTGCGAGACTTTCGAAGAAAGCATTCAAGGTCAGCGGTTCGGAGATTACGGAATGGGTTATCGAACGGTAATCAGACTCTTATTCTGAGCTTGTGGTCACCGGGTCTGACTTCGATGCATCCGGGGAATTCCAGAGTCTCTCCGTCGACCATCATGTATTCGACTTCGTCGCTTTTGACGGTCAGTTCTTTCAGCGTGAAATAATCCACATTCTTCTGCGTCATCACTTTGTTCTGCGACAATGCGATAAGATTCAGAAGGTATCTGAATTTGGATCTTTTATTGACTATGAGTACGGAAAGATCGTTCGCATCGATTTTCGCATCGGGACAGACGGAGAATCCGCCCCCCATGTACTCCACGTTCTGTATTGAGAACAGAATACTCTCGATATCTTTTGTTTCACCGTTCATTGTGACGGTGTATTTTCTCTCTTTGCATCTTCTGAGAGCTTTGAGAGCGATTCTGCGGTAATCTTTGGATTTCGCGATTCTTACGAATGAAAGTTCGCCGTTGAGGACGCTGCGTATGGCGGATGCCAAAAGCGTTCTTGTAACGTCGAGATAACGTCTGACGATTGCGGTTGTAGTGTTATCGCTGATACTGCTCGCAAGTTTCTGAACATATTCGTCCGCAACCATGTTGATATCGACCGATGTACCGAACGAAATCATCTGAATGAAAACCATGTCGTTTGCCATCCAATACGGAACCATGCGGTCCGTACCGTTGATGAATGCGTTGACAATTTCTTCATCGGTGTATTTGAAAACGCCTGCGGATCTTGCCGTATCGTTACCCGATCCGAACGGGAGAAGAACGTACGTAAGATCCATACCGTATGTTGCCGAGATAACCTCGTGGATTGTACCGTCGCCGCCGGCGATACCGATAATGTCTCCGTCTTTGGCGACGAGACGCGCCATCGAATCTCCTCTCATTTCGAAGGTTGTCTCGTAATACTCGTATTCTATCCCCTTTTCGTCCATGAGGGAACGGACATGCTTCATCCTGTCCCAATTCATTCCCCCTCCGCCGATCGGATTGTAAATAATCTTAATCAAGGCCCATCCCTTTCTTAGATGTATACTCTTTATCCTTTATATACCAGTATGTAGACACACATACGAATTGTAGTGTATATATCAGACTTTTCTTATGATTTTCCTGCGAATTCCGACAAAATGACATCTTACAATTAGTTAAGACGCCAGCGATATTTTTCAATCTGTTCAATAACCAAGTTATAAATATCTCAATAATCGATATACTTTCCGGGATGGATGCACGCAGTGTACGTGTTGCGCTCTACGCAAGGGTATCGACAGAGGAACAGGCAGTGGAAGGTTTCTCCTTGGACGCTCAGATGAAGCGTCTGAGAAAATACTGTAACTCCCAGGGCTGGACCGTTGCCGGCGAATACCGTGAGGAAGGGCACTCCGGACGCGATGTGAGACGTCCTGAATATACGCGTATGATGGAAGAGAGCGACAAGTGGGATGTCGTTCTCGTTCTCAAGATGGACAGGATCCACCGTAACAGCGAGAATTTCACCAGAATGATGAAGGATCTCAACTCATCCGGCAAAGGATTCTGCTCCGTCATGGAACAGTTCGATACGAACAATGCCATGGGCAGGTTCGTGATGGACCTCATACAGCGTATCGCACAACTTGAATCCGAACAAATAGGCGAGAGGGTGAAGTTAGGGATGGAACAGAAAGCGAGGACAAAGGGCGGTCTGCTCGGTTTCGGGCAGCCATACGGATATGACTACAAAGGAGGCACACTCCTTGTGAACGACGACGAAGTTTTCGTTGTCAGGGCCATATACAAACTCTACAACAAAGGATTCGCAATGGACAAGATTGCGAGTTCGCTCAACGATGCGGATATTCCCGCCAAGAAAGGCGGCAGATGGAACAAGCAGAGTATCGCCAAGATACTGCACAATCCTCTGTATGTCGGGTACACCAAATGGGGAGAAATCGTCAGAGAGGGAGAACACCCCGCAATTATCGACATGGACGATTTCGTTTCGATCAACGGTCCCGTCAGGGTCAACACATGAGCGGTAAGACACGTGCCGCCGTTTACGCACGCGTTTCGACGGATGAGCAGGCCGCGTCAGGTTACTCCTTGGATGCCCAATTGGAGATGTTAAGAGACTTCTGCGAAGTCTTCGACATGGAAATCGCGGGAGAATACATCGACGACGGTTATTCGGGAACGAATACCAGGAGACCTGCGTACCGTAAGATGTTCTCATCCGAAGAACGTACGAAATGGGATGCACTTGTCGTAATCAAAATGGACAGGATTCACCGTAACAGCAAGAATTTCATGCTGATGATCGAAGACCTGTCCAAACACAATCAGTCGTTCTTCTCCACCACGGAGAGAATCGACACTACAACCGCTTTCGGAAGATTCGCGATGGATGTTATTCAGCGTATCGCTCAGCTTGAATCCGAACAGATCGGCGAAAGAACGAAATTCGGTATGGAACAGAAAGCCGATCAGTGCGACGGAATAATGGGTTTCCAGCCCCCGTTCGGTTACGATGTGGCGGAAGGGAAACTCATTCCGAACGTAAATGAGCAGTCTGTCGTGAAATCGATTTTTAATATGTATGTCGCGGGAATGACTCTGGATGACATTGCATGTAAACTGAATTCTTCTTTCATCCGCACCAAGAAAGGAAATCAGTGGAATAAATTCAATGTACGTAATATTCTCCACAATCCCGTATATGCGGGATACATGCGCTGGGAAGACCATCTGATCGAACACGATGCCGAGTGTCCTGTTACCGCCGAAGAATTCAATCGGGTACAGCGGATGATGTCCGCCAAGACAAGAAGGCAGAAGAAGGAACCTTTCATGCTTCAGTCTCGGGACGGCTGTATTTCCGTGTCCTGACGATAGTATTTTTAAAAGGTTGCAGATACGGATGATATGTCCGATAAAAAGAGGAAAGAGCTCACGGTGAAGATTGTCGCCGTCGCTATTGTACTCATTTTCCTGGGAACCGCTCTTGTTGCAGGCATAAGTGTCTTCGTCAAATGAGTTCCGGAATACCGATTTCCGAACCGTCTCCGGAATTACGTTCCGCAGATGTTTCGGATGTCGGTAACTTAATAAAAGTAAAGCAAAGAGCTTAACTTGCATTATTAATATCATTGGATAATTTTCATTCAGTTTTATCCTTATTGTGATAAAAATCAATGTAGCCAGAGTGAAAAAACAGTATTTTTTAACGAAAAACCAGTTAACAAATCCAACCATGAAGGCGTTAAATATACCGAGAACTTACCCAGGGACGGTGCGCTCATGGACATAAAAGAATGGCTCGGTGAAGACAACACTCTCGGTATCGACATTTGGCAGAAGAAATACTGTTACGAGGGTGAGTCGTTTGATCACTGGCTTGACCGTATATCGGTAGGCGATGAAGAACTGAAACAGCTCATCATCGACAAGAAATTCCTTTTCGGCGGAAGGATTCTCGCAAACAGAGGCCTTCACAAGACCGGACTGAAGATAACACTGTCCAACTGTTATGTCGTAGCGCCTCCTGAGGATTCGATTGAATCTATTTTCGAGACTGCCGGAAAACTCGCAAGAACGTTCAGTTACGGCGGAGGAGTCGGTATCGACATATCGAAACTCGCACCCAGGGGAGCCAAAATCAACAACACCGCATCGGAAACTTCCGGAGCGGTATCGTTTACCGACCTTTTCTCTATGGTAACCGGTCTTATCGGTCAGCACGGAAGAAGAGGCGCACTGATGCTTACGATCTCATGTGATCACCCCGATCTCGAGGAGTTTATGTCCGTAAAGACGGATTTAAACAGAGTCACCAAAGCAAACATGTCTATCCGTGTGTCGGACAGGTTCATGGAATCGGTCAGGGACAAGAAGAAGTACATTCAGATATTCGAGCGCCCCGAAACCAACGATATCACAAGGAAAGAACTCGATTCACACGAGTTCTTTAAGAAATTATGTTACAACAACTGGGATTACGGAGAACCCGGATGTCTCTTCTGGGATAGAATCGAGACATGGAACCTTCTTTCCGAATTCCCCGATTACCACTACGCAGGAACCAACCCCTGTGCCGAAGAACCTCTTCCCGCAGGAGGCAGCTGTCTTCTCGGAAGCATAAACCTATCCAATTTCGTGGACGAAGACGGTTACTTTGACGAAGAAGAATTCAGAAGATGCGTCGGAATCTGCGTAAGAGCACTCAACGGCGTATTGGATGAGGGACTTCCCTTACACCCGCTCCCCGAACAGAGAGAATCCGTCCGCGACTGGAGACAGATCGGTCTCGGAATCATGGGTCTCGCAGATATGCTGATCAAAATGGAGCTTACGTACGGAAGCAAAGAAGCCATGGACTTCTGCGATAAACTCGGAGGAATAATGGCCGATGAAGCAATGAAAGCATCCGCACTCCTCGCAAAGGATAACGGCGCATTCCCCAAGTGCAACATCGATTACATCCTTGCTTCGCCGTATTTCATTCACAACGCTTCCGAAGAAACCAAAGAACTCGTTAAGAAATACGGTCTGAGGAACTCTCAGTTACTTACAATCGCACCTACGGGTACACTTTCCACAATGCTCGGAATCTCCGGAGGTATCGAGCCCATCTTTGCCAATTATTACACAAGAAGGACAACATCTCTTTCTGATCATGACGAATACTACAAGGTGTACACACCTGTTGTCAAGGCATACATGGATAAACACGGCGTAACAGACGACCGCGATCTTCCCGGATTCTTCGTAACCGCGCAGAATCTGAATTATAAGCAGAGGCTCAACCAGCAGGGAACATGGCAGATGCACATCGATGCGTCTATCAGTTCAACTGTTAATCTTCCGGTGGAATTCCCCGAGGAAGATGTTTACGATCTTTACATGTACGCATGGCAGATCGGATGTAAGGGTGTAACCGTCTTCAGAGACGGATGCAAACGTTTGGGAATCCTTACAACAAAAGAGGAAAAGAAAGAAGAACCCCAGCCTAAGAAGAAGGAAAAGAGAGGATTCGTCGAGAACGTTGAAGACGATGTCGTCGGAAAGAAGAGAAAACTCGTTACCGGCTGCGGAAGTCTTCACTGCACCGCATTCTTCGATCCTTCGGACGGTCAGTTGCTTGAAGTCTATCTCAACAAAGGTTCACAGGGCGGATGTAACAACTTCATGATCGGTCTTTCGAGAATGATCTCTCTTGCTACAAGAAGCGGCTGTGAAATCAATGCGATTGTAGATCAGCTTAAGAGCTGCGGTTCGTGTCCGTCGTTCGTTGTCCGTACCCACACTCAGCACGACACCAGCAAAGGTACGTGCTGTCCGATGGCTGTCGGATATGCTCTTATGGACATGTACAAGGAAATGCAGAGGGAAATCAGCGGCACAAAGTTTGTTGCCGAAGAGAAGAAAGATAACACCGTTCAGAAGAAAGTTATCAACCCCTGCCCCAAATGCGGCGAAGAACTGGAATTCCAGGGCGGCTGCAACTCATGTCCGAGCTGCGGATGGAGTAAATGCGACTGAGGGACTTTACCCTCAGTCGGTCTTTTTTCTTTCATTTTGTCTTTTTTGCATCATTTGAATGTGTGCTGTAATTAATTAAGCTGATAGCTTTACTAGATTAATTAATTACAATGTAATTAATCTGTAAAAAGTTAACGATGTTAATCATTCGCAGTACTTTTTTCCGATTTTTTACGTTGTGTAATTACATTGCATTTAATTTAGCTGATAGCTTAATTGAATTAATTAATTTTATACTAACATCAAAATTAAATTAACAGCGTTAATTTGGGTTTACACACAGTATGAATAATTCCCGATGAAGGATTTCTGTTTTTCAAGAAACAGAAAACATGCGAATTTTGCCGTAATTGCTGTAAATGCTCTGAAAAAATCGCGTTCAGAAATGCCCCGTAAATCGATTAAATGATTTTGAGACATACACTTTATCGTCTTTTGCTGATTTTCGTTTTACGGGGCGTTTCCGTTCGAATAAATCAAAATCGGTTTTTCGGGCAATTTTTGATCTTAAATTGCTCAGTATTTCCCGGGATTTGTTTGCTAACAACGTTAATTTTTTTGACGAATGTGGTGCAATATTATTATTTAATTAAGTTAAGCAA
>CAVFUJ010000051.1:0-8638 GCA_963625795.1 Anaerovoracaceae bacterium | reverse complement strand
GACTCAGTATCTGCCCTATCAGCATACTCTTGTCCACATAGTACTTGTCTGTTTTGCGGACGTCTATGAAGTCCTGAACGCCGACAGGGAGCTGTTTCATAAACAAAGTGAAGTGGTGGCACCTTATATAATTCACCTAAATCCGATCGATATGCGACAAACTTACACTCTCCTCCCTGTACACAGGGAGGGGTACAGTTAATTAGACGTTTGACATACAGATGTACCGTTAAGGTGTACATATGGCGGATATCGGCGAATTCGATGAGTTGGACAGACGTATTATCGATATGCTCTGTGCGTCAAGTCAGGGTTCATACAGGCAGATTGCCAAGGAGCTGGGTATACACCCCACGACACTTATCCAGAGAGTGAAATCTCTCGAAAACAAAGGTGTCGTGAACGGATACCGTGCCAAAGTCGATTACATGAAGTTGGGATTCGATTTCATGGGTATCATTCAGATTTATGTCGACAAGGACACCTTAGGGGTACAGGAGAGAATCACCGCGATACCGCAGGTCATCGCGGTGTTCGATGTCACCGGAGAATGCGATTCCATCGCATGGGTCGCATGCAGGGACAGAGAGGAATTCTCCGACATTGTGAAATCAATCCTTATGATCGAAGGAGTCAAGAAAACAAACACATCCGTCATCCTCAACATGATGAAGGATCCCATGGATTACGTCCCTCCGATTGTGTCCGATTGATTATATTCACCGCACACACGTCATAGTAACACGTACGCGCGACCAAATCCTTTTATCGCCCCTCTAGGATGGGGTCGCATATAAACCTCAAAAGAGGGTAACCGAAAATGAGAAGAACGCACACCTGTGGAGAACTCAGATCATCGGATCTGGGGAAAGAAGTATGCCTGCAGGGATGGGTTAGGTTCTCCAGAGATCACGGAGGGGTCGCTTTCATCGATCTCGCCGACAGATACGGGATCACCCAAGTTGTGTTCGACCCGGAGGATCTTCCCGCCGGGACGGATGCGCAGGCACTCGCCGACACCATGAAGACATTCACCCGCGAATCGGCCGTTTCGATAAACGGTATCGTCAGGAAGAGGGTCGAGGGTACGGAAGACAGCCGTAATGCGACAGGTGACGTAGAAGTTCTCATTACATCCGCGGAACTTCTCAGCAAATCCGAAGTTCCTCCGTTCGAAATCGGAGATCAGAAGGAAGGTGTTCTTCCTTCGGAGGATGTACGTCTTGAGTACAGGTATCTCGATCTGAGAAGAACGGAAATGATCAAAGCGATGGAATTCAGGAGCAAATTCGTACACCTTGCGAGGCAGTATCTCGAATCCCAGGGATTCCTTGAGATAGAAACCCCTATGCTTGCGAAATCCACGCCCGAAGGCGCAAGGGATTACGTTGTTCCGTCAAGGGTTCACCCCGGTACGTTCTACGCTCTCCCTCAGTCCCCTCAGCTCTACAAACAGATGCTGATGGTTGCGGGTATGGACCGTTACTACCAGGTTGCAAGATGCTTCCGTGACGAAGATTCAAGGAAAGACAGGCAGCCTGAGTTCACACAGTTGGATATGGAAATGTCCTTCGTTGACGAGAAAGACATCCAGGACAACATGGAAAAGATGTTTGCGTTTATCTGGAAAGGACTCTACGGAGAAGAACTCCGGATTCCGTTCCCCAGGATTTCCTACATGGAAGCGATGGAGAGATACGGTTCCGATAAGCCCGATCTCAGGTACGGACTCCCGTTGGAGAAACTTACCGAAGTTTTCAGAGAAACCAACTACGGAATCATGAAGAGAATCGTCTCCGAAGGCGGTATTATTGTGGGTATCAACCTCAAGAAGGATATCGCAGGCGAGAAGATCGGAAGGAACGACGTAGACAGATACATCGCATTGGCGAAGAAGTTCGGTCTCGGCGGACTCACATGGATGAGAGTCGTGAACGGGGAGTTGGACAGCAACATCGTCAAATACTTCACGGAAGAGAATAAGAAAGGCATCAAAGAGATTATGAAAGCCGAAGAAGGCGATCTTATCTTCCTGATGGCCGGTCCGTGGAAGAGAACTTTGGAAGGAGCGGGACTCATGAGAAGACAGCTCGCAGCCGATCTGGGTCTTGTGCCCGAGGGTACGTTCCAGTTCCACTGGCTCGTAGACTGTCCTATGTTCGACGTAGATCCCGTTTCCGGAAAGAAAGATGCGTTCCACCACCCGTTCGTTCTTCCTTACGACAACTACAAGAAGGGAGCATGTTTCGATATCCTTCTTAACGGAAACGAACTCGGTTCCGGTTCCTTAAGGATTAACAGGCCCGAGGTTCAGATCGAAGTTCTGCACCAGCTGGGTCTTTCCGATGAGAGAATCGAAGCAAACTTCGGTTGGTTCATCAAAGCACTCGGATTCGGTGCACCTCCGCACGGAGGTATCGCAATCGGTGTCGACCGTGTTATTGCAATTCTGTTAGGAAAGGAAACGATCCGTGACACTATCGCATTCCCGAAGAACAAGAAAGCGGAATCGCTTATCGACGGTTCTCCGGATAAGATCGACGACGAAAAACTCGAAGAACTCCAGCTGATGTCACTTGCGATGGACGATATCGACATTGACATCGACGGGGACACGGAGTAAGCGGGACTTCGGTCCCGCACCTCTGCGGTGTTAGTTTGCCGACGAACATTATCGAGGCCTATCCCAGGCCCGTCATGTTCCTCGCAATGTGCCTGTTCGGCCTGATAGGTGTATTGGCCGCAGGCGTGACTCTGCCCTCATCGGTAATCGTTCTCGGAAGAGCGGTTATCGGGACACTGTTCATTCTGTCAGTGATACTTGTCGCAGGTAACAGAATTTCCAAGGAAAACATCCGTTCGAACATCAAACCTCTGGTTTTATCGGGGATATTTCTGGGACTCAATTGGCTGGCACTGTTCGAAGCCTATAAGCAGACATCCGTTTCCGTAGCCACTCTCTGTAACTATATGGCGCCCGCTTTCATCATCTTGGTGTCGCCTGTAATTCTCAAAGAAAGGTTCACCGTGACGAAGCTGATCTGCGTTATAATTTCAATAATCGGATTGGCGTTCACATCGGGAATCATTCAGAACGGACTGAACGGAAGCGTCAACACTTTCGGTATCGCCTTGGGCCTTACCGCAGCCGCACTGTACTGCGGAATGGTCATGTGCAACAAGAAATTGGGCGATATAGGATCATGCGACAGGACGCTGGTACAGTTGGCTGTTTCGGCTGTTGTTGTGTTGATTTACTGCTTATTCACAGTCGATTTCCCGTCGCTGACATTTACAACCGAAGACATCATCCGCGTTATCATATTGGGTGTGGTAACAACAGGATTTACCTTCCTGATATACTTCGGATCCATGGCATACCTTCCCGCACAGACCACTGCCGTCTACGGATATATGGAACCTGTCGTGACACTGTTCCTTTCCGCGGTTATACTCGGAGAACAGCTCGGAGTGTACGGGTGGATCGGAGCACTGCTGATTCTCGGTTCTACGTTAGTGGGAAGTCTTCCGGAGAAAGAACCCGAATCTCATCCTGTGTGAGATTCAGAGCCTCTCTTCGATAAGTTTCTTCGTAGCTTCTACAATATCCGATGAGGAATACTGTCCGCCTGTCTGTTTCATTACGAAACCGATGATTCTGTTCGCAGCCTTTTCGTTCTTGGCGTAATCGGCTATGACGGAAGGATTCTCATCCAAAGCTTTCTTAATCAGCGCTTCGAGATCTGCCGAACCTGCGGATGCTTCTTCGACGGATTTTCCGGTCATGAGTGCTTTGATGCGTATGCTGCACTCAGTGTCGGTGATCTTTCCGTTATGGAATTCACTGACAATTTCAACCAATTCGTCGCCTTTTTCATCCGCTTTCTCTTCGAAAACTTTCCAGTTGGCACTTACCGTACCGGAAGTCCACGATCTTGCAGTTTCCGCATCCGTTGCCTTGGCAATCTTTTCAAAGATATCCGCCAATTTCATGGATGTGTTCACAATCTGTTTGGAAACTTTCTCATCCAATCCGTATTCGGATTTGAATCTGTCAATTCTCATCAGCGGGGTCTCACGGAGTTTGATGGATTCGGCCATCTTGGCTATGTGGTAGATTCCGAGATCCGGCTCTCCGATGTAACCGTAATCCGCTTCGTATTCCTTCTTCCTCGCAGAGAATGTAATCTTCTTCTCTTCGTCGAAACGTCTTGTCTCACGTTCGATCTTTCCGCCGGCTTTGAGAATCTTTGTCTGCCTTATCACTTCGTATTTCAGACATGCTTCCACGTTCCTGAGTCCGGTGACATTCTTGACTTCGCATCTTTCTTTGCCTACGGAAATGTTGCAGTCGCACCTGACACTTCTTTCTCCGTTGTCTGTGAGGTCGATTACGCTTCTTATTTCGGTAAGCAGTGCGGAGAGGAATTCCCTTGCTTCGACAGGTGTGGAAATATCCGGTTCCGTAACAATTTCGACCAAAGGTATTCCGGATCTGTTGTAATCGACCAAAGACGAACCGTCTCCGACTCTCTTTGTCTTTCCGGGATCTTCCTCAAGGTGTACACGTGTGATTCTTATCGGTTTCTTACCGAGGTAGAACACACCGCCGAGACCTATCGGCATATCGTACTGCGTAATCTGGAAATGTTTGCACAAATCGGGATAGAAGTACGTTTTTCTTGAAAACCATGTCGTATCCGGAACGGAACATCCGAGTTTCTTCGCAATAGTCAATCCCAAAATAACGGCCTGTCTGTTCAGCGAAGGTTTCGATCCCGGAAGTCCCAGACAGACAGGACACACATGTGTGTTCGGGAATTCCGCACCTGTTGTGGGACATGAACAGAACATCTTCGATTTGGTAGGGAGCTGAACGTGAATCTCCAATCCGATCTTCATACCTTCACCTCCGCGTGTTTCACATCGAATGACGAATCCCATTTCTCTGCAGCATCGATCAGAACATCCTCATTCCAATGGTCTGAAGTGAACAGCAATCCGATAGGCATGTTCTCGGAATATCCGCACGGAACGGAAAGATGGGGCATTCCCGTGATGTTCGGAGGAACGGTAAGGAAATCGGCCTTATACGAATCCAATGCGGACATCTTCGAAATATCGTCGAATCTCGGCGATTTGAACGGCATCGTAGGCGTAACAACAGCATCGAATCTCTCAAACTGCTTCTTGTAGTCGGCAATGATTGCTTCCCTCACCTGAAGTGCCTTGTTGTAGTATCTGTCGGCGTAACCGACCATTCTTGTGAATGTTCCGAGAAGAATCCTTCTTTTAGCTTCGTCTCCGAAGTATTTCGAACGGAAGGATGTGAAGTAATCATCAAACCTCAGAGTCAGATCTCCTTCCTGCTGTCCGTATCTCATACCGCAGAATCTCGCAAGGTTTGTGGATGCTTCCGAAGTAGCGATAACGTAGTATGCAGGGATAGAATACTTCAGAGTGGGCATGCTGACATATTCCACATCGACGGACATCGACTTCAGTAACTCGAGACTCTTTTCGAAGTTTTCCATAACATCCTTCGCAATTCCCTCTCCTTCTACGGCTTCTTTCGGTACCGCCACTGATTTTAACTTCTTCTTACCGAGTTCCAACTCGGGCTGAACGTATGATGTGGGATCATGTGCATCTTTTCCCGAAATTACGGGAAGATATTTTCTCAGATCCGATGCCTTAAACGAAAGCAATCCGACCTTATCCAATGAGTTGCCGTAATCGATCAGGCCGTATCTCGATACACGTCCGTATGAAGGCGCAAGACCGTAAACTCCGCAGAATGACGCAGGACATACAATCGAACCGCCTGTCGAAACTCCCAGGGAAACATGATCGTCAAGTACCGCTGCGGCGCATGCGGAACCTCCCGATGATCCTCCGCACGATCTGTTCAGATCGAAAGGATTCTTCGGAATGCCGTATGCAGAGTTCGTACAGAACGTACCGAATCCGAATTCGTCCATGTTGGTCTTACCGACAAGCGCTCCTCCTGCTTCTCTCATTTTTTTAATCGGAGTAGCGTCAAAAGGAGGTCTGTATCCTTTGAGTATCAGTGAACCCGCCGTGGATTCATAATCAACCGACGTAAGATTGTCTTTGGCAGAAAACGTGAATGTTCCTTCCGCTTCTTCGGACAGGGTGCAGTTGACGAACATTTCGTATCTGTCGTTGATCTTTCTGTAATCGGGTAACTTCATGAGAGCCTCGGCCCCCTGATGTATCCGTCGTAAGTCTTCATGTCTTTGGTACACTCTTCCGCAGGGATTTCCATCGACGGAATATCTTCTCTGAGAGCATCCGCAATCTCGACGGGATTGAATCCTGTGTTCTCCAGACCGGGTGCTTCGTCAAGCATCTCAAAATAACTCAGAATCTCACTGAGATCCACGCTGTATCTTTCCAATTCCGAATCTGTCAGATCGAGGTGTGCGATACGTGCAACCCTCTCAACTATTTCCCTGTCCATAAAGACCGTGAATGGGATTCAGACCGTCCTTTATAATATCATCGTGTGAAAATAAGAGTCCCGGCCCGAAAGGGCCGGGAATGGGTTTTTTATTCGTTCTCTTTGGACTTGATGAAGAAAGGAACGACTATGGAAATCACAAAGAGGACACCGATTATGATCAGGTATGCGGGTGAAGTCTCATCCGGGGTACCCAATCCTCCCGATGTGTCGTCTGCTTCGACATCGCAGTCGAACGCAACCGCCATAGGTGCTGCGATAATCATCACAGCCAAGAGTGTCAGTGCAATCTCTTTTCCCTTCATGCTGCGGCAGCCTCCTTCTTGTTGGACATCATCTTGATGCCGTAGAGAATGGCAATCATTGCGACGATACCGATGATTGTAACAATAGGTGAGTTCCAGAATCCCGCAATCAGGTAGAACACGAACGATACCGCAGCGACAAGAATCGCATAAGGCATCTGCGTCGCAACGTGGTTGACGTGACTGCATTCGGCACCTGCGGATGACATAATCGTTGTATCCGAGATAGGCGAGCAGTGGTCTCCGAAGACCGCACCTGCCATACATGCTGCGATACCGATAACGAGAAGATCGGGTTCTGTGACAAACACAGGTACCGCGATAGGAATGAGAATTCCCATTGTTCCCCATGATGTTCCCGTTGCGAATGCGATGAAACATGCAATAATCATGAACACTGCGGGCAGGAAGTTCCTGAGGCTTCCGGCATCTGCAAGAGCATTGCTGACGAATGTGGATGCATCCAGTGAGTTTGTCATGTAACAGAGAGTCCATGCGAACACAAGGATCAGAATCGCGGGAACCATGTTACGGAATCCCTGAGGCAGTGTGTCGAGAAGAACGGGGAATGCTTCCGCTTTGCGTATGACGAAGTAGAAAATCGTCATGAGCAGTGCAAGGATTGAACCCATTGCGAGACCGACGGATGCGCTTGCGTTTGCGAATGCATCACGGAGTCCGACACCGTTGAAGAATCCGCCTGTGTAAAGCAGACAGACAACACATGTGATAATCAGGATAACGATAGGGAATATGAGATCGATAACACGTCCGTCGCACTCATAGATCTGTTCGTCTCCGGTGTTCTCGAAAGGCCTCTCGGGTGTTGTGTAAAGATCTCCCTTGCGTGCGTTGTCTTCATGAACTTTCATAGGTCCGAAGTCCACATCCATGAAACAGATGCAGACAATCATTACAAGTGTGAACAATGCGTAGAAGTTGTACGGAATGCACTGAATGAAAACATCCATTGCGTTCATTCCCGGAGGAAGACTTGTTGTTCCGAGGCTCGATGCAACCGCCGCAGCCCACGAACTCACAGGAGCGATGATACAGATCGGTGCGGCCGTAGAATCGATAATGTATGCCAATTTGGCACGTGAAACGTTGAACTTATCGGTCAGAGGGCGCATAACCTGTCCGACTGTAAGGCAGTTGAAGTAATCGTCCACGAAGATACATACTCCGAGGATGAATGTTGCGAACTGTGCACCTTTACGGCTCTTGATGTGCCTGAGTGCCCATTCTCCGTATGCTTTGGATCCTCCTGACTTGAAGAGGAGCACACCGATAACACCCAATACAACAAGGAAAATCAGAATTCCCGCGTGACCGGAATCGGCGAGAGAAGCGGTGAATCCGTCGGTGACCGAGTTGATTGTCTTTTCTACATTGAAGTCCGACAGGAACAATGCACCTAGGAATATTCCTGCGAACAGCGAGGAATAAACTTCCTTGGATATCAGCGCGAGAGCGATTGCGACGAACGGAGGTACCAAAGACCACCATGTTCCGACGAATCCTCCCTCGGGCTTGAATACAAAGGCCAATACGATTACGGCTATCAGGAATACGATAATCCCGATACCCTTAACCCTTGAAGCGGCCTGATTCGTAATTTTTTCTACTGACATTTTACCACTTGGTTAATAGCTGTTTCCTAAGTGTCATTAACTATATATAAAATGAGCAGAAGCGATTTTACGATATGCGTAGTGTATATACGAATATCAGCATATAATTAACTGATATCGTAGAAAAATCAACGAAAAACATCGTTCGTCATTGTATCTCAAACATTCTTCGTTTACACATCCGCGACTGCCAGCACCGACCGTAATGGTTTATA
>CAVFUJ010000050.1:0-8871 GCA_963625795.1 Anaerovoracaceae bacterium | reverse complement strand
ATACCGAAGCAATATCGGATATCAGTCCGCTCTTCGACGCTCCTCCGATAAGAATTCACACACGTAACATCTACAACGGAAAGAGCAAGTCCGGAAATTACGATAAACTGTACATCGAAACATCCACTCCCGGAATGAAAGGACAGTCCGGAGGTCCGATCTTCGACAGAAACGGTTACATTGCGGGGATGCAGGTACGCACGATGCATATGCCCCTCGGTTTCTCTCCCGTAGCCGTGGATCCGAAAGGTGAGAAGGTAATCGAGAATCAGTTCCTGAACGTGGGCGTAGGACTTCACGTAAAGAGCATTCTTCAGATTCTCGACGACAGACACATCAAATACGACTGCGAAAGGGACGATCAGGGTTACAAGATAGTCGGATGATATCTTTCAAGATACTCCTCTGTTAAGTACGGTCAGTACGTTATACGTTTATGCAGACCATCCGGATAGACAATCTCAGTTTCGAAGGTCCTTACGTCTTGGGTAAGGACGAATTACCCCAGATCCCCGCGATTGCACTGATTATTACAGAGGCGGGAGAGGGATTCAAGATCATGAGCGTAGTCCACGGCATGGATATCGGAAAGGCTGTGGACGGCAGTCCGAAGAAAGACTGTTGGCATAAACATGCATACCACGACATCATTGACATCTACATCAACAACGACGAAATGTCCGAAGAGAAAAGAGAGGAATTCCGCGTAAGATGTATCGAAAAGAGAAAAGATGTCATCTTCTGCGACGAAGTTCCCAGAATCGAAGACGATTGGTGAATCTTCAGAACATTACGCCGATCATCAGTATCATGGCTATCACAGTCACTATTGTTACTGTCAGACCTACAGCCATGAACCTGAAGAAATCGATTCTTATGCCGTAATGCTCGGATTTCTCCGCAACGATAATGTTCGCAACGGAACCGATTAACGTAGTGTTTCCTGCCAATGTCGAAGATGCAGCAAGTGCGATGAACAGCATCACGGTAGGCTGAGAAATCATCTCCGTAATGAGCATTACAGCAGGCACGTTGCTTACAATGTTACTCAAAACGACGGTGAATACCGATAATGAGGTAACTGATAATGTATCTCCTTCGCGGAATCCGGGGAATACCGAAGCAATATCGGATATCAGTCCGCTCTTCGACGCTCCTCCGATAAGAATGAACAATCCGATGAAGAACAGCAGTACGTGCCAATCCACACGTTTTACGGCCCATACAGTGTCTTTCGGTTCCGAAGATGCGATAATTATCAGCGAAACAAATCCCGCAATCAAAGCCACCGTGCAGATTTTGTATCCTCCTATACCCGAACAGATGAATCCGATGAACGTGAACAATGTAACTGCAATCATCAGGTACATCCTGTTTCTGATAACCGGACGGTCTGTTTCGGGAACGTTTCCGTTGCTTTCGAATTTCTTATTCAGACTCTTCCTGAAAATAAGAACAAGAATAACATAAGTCAGAAGAAGACAGATAACGGCAATCGGTATCGAATGCAGTGAAAACGTAACGAAATCCATTCCGGATACCGAAAGAACATACGCATTCTGCGGATTACCGACGGCGGTTGCAATACTTCCGATGTTTGCGGACATCATCAGTCCGATGAGATAAGGAATTGGGTTTGCATCCGTCTTCTGACAGCATCTTATGACGATGGGAGTAAGCATCAGAACTGCGGCATCGTTCAGTGCCACCGCAGATAATACTGCTGAAATCAGCATGATTGCGGCCAACATCCTTCTTCTCGAGGACGATTCTTTTACCATCAGATCGGAAAGAAACGTAAAGAATCCCGTGTACTCCAAACCGGCTACGAGCAACATCATTCCGAACAGAAGTAAAATCACGTCAGTGTTCACGGAATTAACGGCATCGTCTATCGACAATGCACCGATCAGAATCATCAGAACGGCACCGATTAATGCAACGTAAGACCTCTTGATCTCAAACCAGGGAGTCTTATTGACAGCTATGAACGCATACGTGAGAATGAAAATCACTGCCGCAATGCTGCCTGTCAGTTCCATTATTCTGCCGAATCTGACAGGACAATGTTAATACTTGTGTGACCTCCGTGAAACTATGTCAATCGTCAAGAATATCCCGGTACAGGAGATGTTCAAAATTGCGGATCAGGTTCAGGTCCTTCCCGGACAGGTTGTCAGCAAGACTGTCATCCAAAACAATTCAGTCAGCATCACAGTTTTCGCTTTCGATAAAGGCGAAGAGATAAGCGCACATGCGGCAAAAGGCGATGCGTTTGTTACCGTTATCGACGGAAAAGGAAAATTCTTCATCGACGGCGTACCGCACATCCTGAACAAGGGTGAGAGCATCGTTATGCCCGCAAACATTCCCCACTCGGTATTCGGTGAGGAACAGTTCAAGATGATGCTTATCGTCCTGTTCCCCGAAGGTTACGTCAGACCCGAAAACAAGCCTGTAATGCCTCAGTGAAAAACAGATTATTAATTAAGCTGGTAAACGTACCAGCTTAATTAATATCAATTTATCCGATTCTTCTCATTACATTCTGAAATGAACAAACATTCTTCGGAACGGTATCTGCATAAAACATGGGATTCAGAATAAATACTCGTCTGCAATTAAAGAAAAATATGTCTTCGATGACTGTGCGCTCCGGAGCAATCGCAGCGGTATTTCTGCTGATGCTCTCATTCGCCGTTCTCATCAGTCCGATACTGACCGTATCGGACGCCGATGAACGTGAACCGGAGACGGTAGTCATCGTGAGCGAATCGAAACCGGATATCACTCTCAAAGAGATGGTAATCGATTATGCAAAGGTGTACACCGAGGTAAAAGACAACCTCTCCGACGATCGCAAAGTGATCGTCGACGACCGTCATTTACCGAAAGACGAAGGGCAGAAAGACATCATGCAGAAAATGCGTGAAATCATCGGAAACGATCATTTCCGTCAGCCGCCCGAGCCTGTCGGCGAACCTCCCGAGAAGCCTTCGGAACCCGAAAGAAAAGAGACGAAGGTAATCAAAATCGATGAAACCGATACAAAACCGAGTGAGGAATTTCTGAATAAAATCGTGGATTACATCGATGAAATGGGAACTCCCGAATCGAGAGAAGCTTCCGAATTCATCAGACAGTACATCTCATGGATGATCGTTCAGAACCTCAACGATGCTTTATCCGGTACCGCCGTAAGTCTCAACGACCGTAAGAACGAAGATCTTACCGCAGACGAGACCGATTCCGGCGGACCTGTTTTGGCGGAAGTCGAAGAAGACGATACTCCGGAACCTTTACCGGAAATAATCATTCCGACTTCTCTTTCGGATGTCCCCGATGTCGATTTAAGACCTTATTACACCGGCGTGACAACCTGCGGCCTTTCCTTCCTGTAAGATGAAACCGACGTCCGTGTGACGTCAACAAACATCAAAACCTCAGGAAGGTAAAGAAAAATGAAAACAATAGCAATAATCACAGCATTAATCCTGGCGGCCGCAGCGGTCGGAGGAGCTGCAGTTGCAGTAAACACAATCGGAAACGATACAAACACTGCAGACAGCACACAGAACGGAATAACAGATACTTCGGACAGCGACGTTACGTCGGAAACAGATGAAACTGCAACCGATGAAACGGAAGATGAAGGTACATCATCCGGCGAAACAACCGAAGAAAGCGATTCATCCTCGGAAAGCGAATCCTCTGACAGCAGTTCTTCGGGAAGCAGCGGAAGTTCATCCTCCGGCGGAAGCAGTTCCTCATCGGGAAGCACAGAATCAACAAATTCCGATGATTCAACAGACAACAAAGTAACAACCCTCAACGGATTCACAATAACATACGTCACAGGCACGGAATGTCACACGATTACGGCAAACGGAAGCGAATATACAGTCACTTTCACCGGTGCGACGACAGACATCGAATGCGAAATATCCGGTACACTGAACGGAAACATTGTCATCGATATCGATGATTCACTTGAATTCAAACTTGTTCTCAACGGCGTAACGATAACAAGCAGTCTCGAATCCCCCGTCGTAATAACTTCCGCAGACAAAATCACATTATCCGCAAAGAAAGGAACCGAGAACGGCATTTACGACATGAGATCCGCAGTTACAGACGATTCTCTCATTTCATCCGCGGTTTATTCGACATGCGATATGGATGTTCAGGGTCGCGGTTCGCTTTATGTTTACAGCGAAAACAATAACGGAATCCACTCAAAGGACGATCTCGACATCAAGAATCTGACTTTGACAGTATTCTGCCAGGATAACGCACTCAAAGGCAACGACAGTGTGACGGTTACATCGGGAATCATAACGCTTACAGCCGAAAACGGCGACGGCATCAAGACTTCCAACAACGAAATAAAAACAAAAGACGACGGCACAACCGTACAGAAAGGAAAGGTGACAGTCAACACCGACGACGGAGACCTCACACTTACCGTCAAAGCAATGTACGACGGTATCGACGCAGTCTATTCCGCGGAATTCGATGAAACCGAAGGTAAACTTACCGTAAACATCACCACAGGTTCCTATGCAGGATACACTTACACATCCTCAACTTCATCGAATGCAACAAACGGAATGTTCGGCGGAGGCCCCGGAGGATGGATGCCCGACGGCAATCCCGATAATTGGAATGACAGAGACGACAGCGACAGTCCTTCGATGAAGGGCATCAAAGGAGATGTTTCAATACTCATTTCCGGAGGTACATTTACGATTTCTTCGGAAGACGATGCAATTCACAGCGACGGAACCGTCACAATCGAAGGAGGAAATCTTACAATCGAATCCGGTGACGACGGAGTTCACGCAGACGGTGCGGTTACGGTAACAGGAGGTACAGTCGATATCACCGAATGTTACGAGGGTATCGAAGGCAGTACAATATCAGTATCTTCCGGAAATATCACCGTAATTTCAACCGATGACGGATTCAACTCCACAGGTACATCGGGTACGGGAATATCAATCTCCGGAGGAACGGTACTCATCCGCGCAGGCGGAGACGGTTTGGATTCGAATTCACAGACGGCATACGCAGGATTCGTATTATCCGGCGGTGACGTATCCGTAATAAGCAACGGAGCATCAGATTCCGCCATAGACACGGAAAACGGCTACACTTACACCGGAGGAAGACTTATCGGCATCACTCAGAGCGGGGGTATGTCCGGCGAATGCATCAACTGTAAGAACTTCAGTTCAGTCGGAACATATTCATCTGTAAGACTTACCTCGGGACAGTACGCAACGGCATCCGTAAACGGTCAGACGGTAACCGCACTGAAGACGACGGCATCGATCAACGCATTGGTTGTGTATCTCGGTTCGTCATCGGCTGCAATATCGGCAGTGTCATCCTACTCCGGTGCAGACAGCAACGGAGTCTACTGGAGCTGATACGGTGTTCCCGTTTGACAGTATATTCGATTCAGGAAGCGTGTCGATAGAACCGATATCGTTCCTGAGCTGTCTTGCATGCGCATTGTTCGTAGGTTTGCTTATCGCAGCGGTTTACCGCTTCCGCAGTAAGTATTCCCAGAGTCTGATGTTCACAATAGCGATGATTCCCGCCGTTGTTACCGTTATAATCATGGTTGTAAACGGCAACATCGGTGCGGGAATTGCGGTCATGGGTGCTTTCAGCCTCGTACGTTTCCGTTCCGCTCCCGGTACAGCCAAAGAAATCGGAATGATTTTCTTAGCCATGAGTACGGGACTTCTCATCGGAATGGGATTCCTCGGTTACGCAGTACTGTTCACGGTGATTATGTGCGGAATATGTGTCGCATACAACGTATTATCTTCAGGGTGGAGTGACAAAACTCCGCTGACGTTACGTATTACCGTTCCCGAAGATCTCGATTTCAAGGATGCTTTCAGTGATATTCTTGAAAAATACACGAAAAGATACGAATGCACTTCCGTGAAAACAGTCAACATGGGAAGTATGTACAGACTGACGTACGAAGTGGAAACAATCAGAGGTTGTGATGAAAAGGCAATGATCGACGAGATCCGCTGTAAAAACGGCAATCTCGAAGTGTCTTTAGGTCACGCACAGTCTCAGTACACGGAGCTGTGAATATGGGTTATCAGAGCGTATTCAGACGCTATGAGCTGAAGTATATCCTCGACAGGGAGCAGGAACGGAAGATAACCGATTCCTTCTGCGGAAGAATGGTTGACGATCAATATGCACACAGCTCGATTGACAGTACATATTACGACACAGATTCGTACACTCTCGCGGTTCATTCCGCTTCGCATCCGATATACAAGGAGAAACTCCGCATCAGAAGATATTCTCAGAATCCGAACGATCCTGTCTTCGTGGAGATAAAGAAAAAGTACGATTCCGTGACGTACAAGCGCAGAATCTCACTTCGGGAAGACGAGGCAAAATCACTGCTTGACGGCAAAACAGATGTGGATACGCAGATAGGGCATGAAATCGAAGCATTCCGCAGCCGTTATCCGACACTTTCACCGAAGATTGCAATGCATTACGAACGTGATTCCTACAAATCAACGGATTCGGATCTGAGAATTACGTTTGATAAAGATGTCAGGGCTTCCGTCGGCAGTGCGGATTTTATCGGATCGGATGAAGGAAAACGTCTGATTCCCGATGAATGCACAATCATGGAGATAAAAACGGGAACTGCGATTCCTCTTTGGCTTACGCATACTCTCTCGGAGGCTTCCGTTTATCCCGGTCATTTCTCCAAATACGGTACGGCGTACAGGAAATTGGTTCTCGCGAATCCGTGATGTAAAAACGATTTCGGATGCGGCAGATGCCGTCGGAAACGGCGGTGTCTGCCTGAATATTTTTATTCAATTAAATTAATTAATTAAGTTAAGTTATCAGCTTAATTAATTACAACATATGATTAAGACAATTGCCCCATCAGGCAATTATGCTGCAGATCATCCAAATGAAATACAGCGGAACAGTGAAAACACCCCCGTTTACGCTGTAATCCTTTCCCGAAAGGATAACCGCTTTTTCCGGAGAATATCTGTCAATATACTCCTTTAGACTTGCCGCACGGTATCTGTCCTTACTTTTGACTTCAATCGGAATTATTCCTGAATCCGAAGTAATCAGGAAATCAACCTCCGCAAGATTGCCGGAACCCCAATAACCCTGTCCTGTGTGTCCGTATGCGGTAAGTTCGCACATAACGTAGTTTTCAATCAAACCTCCGCGGAACAGAGGGTCGAGTTTTTCCTCGATAATCTGAGTGGCGGAAACTCCGGCCATATGCCTCAGTATTCCGACATCCATCATGTAAATCTTGAAAATGTTGTCTGAATCAAAAGACGAAAGAGGAATTCCGATTCTCTCGATCTTCGGCAGTCTGTAGACCATCCCTGCATCGATCAGCCATTGAAGAGAATCTTCAAGATCTTTCGATCTCGCACCTTTGACTGCATGACCGAAGAAGAATCTCCTATTCTCTGTAGCCAATTGAGACGGGATAGAATCCCAGATTCTGTTCACTTTTTTGATGTCCTTGTCAGGAACATGCTTCAGGAAGTCCAATTTATATGATTCCGAAATTTCTGACAGAATTTTATCGACTTCTGTCATATTTTTCGTTTCTATCCATTTAGATACCGCTTCGGGCATTCCGCCAACTGCAAGATACTCTGTGTTGAGAGGTTTCAGTTTTTCTTTTGTGATTTCGTCGGGTTCATCGATCTCAATGATGTGGTTATAGAGTCTTTCATTGGATGCTCTGACGAATTCTCTGAAACTCATCGGGTAAAGATCAAGAAAAGATACTTTTCCGACGGGAAATGAACATCTGCATTCACTGAGATACGACGAAGCACAGACGATGCTGTATTCAGGCGCAGATTCCCTGAATGATTTCAGAGATGTTACCGCACGCCCGCATTCGTGTATCTCATCGAATATAATCAGCGTATCCGGCGTAATATCGACATTCAAATGGATTGAAAGAACGGAAACGATTCTTTTAGGTTCCAAATCGCCGTCGAAGAGTCTGCAGAGATTTCTGTCTTCAAAATTCAGATATGCAACGCTGCTGTATTGCTCTTCACCGAATTGCTTCATGAGGTACGTCTTACCGCATTGCCTCACGCCGCGGATAATGAGAGGTTTCCGATCTTCTGAGTTTTTCCACTTCAGAAGTTCGGCGTACAGTTCGCGTTCCATGAAGATAAGACGATATGATAGGTAAAATAGATTGTTGTCTGCAAAATGTACAGGTAATTTTGCAGTAATTTCTGCATTTTGGATATCAATTGTAATTTTAATAAGATCGATGCTTGGAAAAGTTGTTGAAAACGAACCGAAGCTGTTGCATTCCGTTTTATGATTTAGTCATAACTAAATTACTCTAAGTGTCTGTTTGTAATTAATTAAGCTAATTACTTAACTCAATTAAATAATATTTACATCACTCAATCAAAATTAAAAATAATGCTGGTTGCTTAATTTAAATAATTTTTATCAGTAATGTGTAACATCAATGGTGGTCTGTAATTAATTAAGCTGATTGCTTAATTGAGTTAATTATTATCATATTGCCAATCAAAAAACATCAATTTTATCAAAAATTGCCGAAAAATGACGTTTTTTCATGTTGCAGAGCCTCTAATTTCGTCCACGACGGTACCCCGTTTATCAACTTAATTTGGTTCGTATTTTTTGAAAAATACACATTTTTGACCAATTTTCACTTTACTCATCATTTTTAGCATTACTAATTAAGCTGTTACGTAAATTACGTTACTCGATAAATAAAATGCAAATTATCAATCTCAACAGCTAATTTAATAAAAATAAAGCTAATTGCTTAAC
>CAVFUJ010000049.1:0-8914 GCA_963625795.1 Anaerovoracaceae bacterium | reverse complement strand
GTCCCTCTTCCCCGAAATATGGGACAGGGAAACGATCGAAGATGTCGACAGGATGACCGAAGAATTCGTCAGGAAGATGGGATTCATCGACATCAGAGAACAGGGGGATATCGAACCCGGAGAATTGGAATACGATGCAGATATGCTGAGAGCCAAAGCAACCGCGGAATATCAGTTCGGATTCGAAGCAGCCGATGCGTTATTCAAAGGAAAGATCGAACTCGTCAAGAGCAGAAAGACAGGGAAGATAAGAAACGTAATCTCCGACGGAGAACACGTTCTTTCCCTCAGAGCTCCCGACGGACTTTACACACTGAGACCCGAAGGCGCAAAGAGAATCCTGAAAGTACTTCCGTCTCCGAAGATGAGATGCATCTCAATGGATGATGCAATTCCCTTCGTTTCCAACGGAAGGAACATGTTCTGTCAGTTCGTCACAGACATGGATTCCGAAATAAGGCCTATGGAAGAAGTCATTATCGTCGATAAGAACGACGAATTCCTCGCTACGGGACGTGCAGTCCTCACTTTCGATGAAATAAAATCATTCAGAAAGGGAATCGCTGTCAAGGTCCGCAGCGGAAGTGACGATTCCTGAGGCTTCCTCAGCTGTTTTGATACAAACGAGAAGGTCGTCGGCAGTATTTCTCAGACTGCCGGCGTCCTCCGCCTTCATTCTGAAAATAAGTATCGATCCGCTTGATTCGGATTCCACATACTCTCCGTTGTCGGGCCCTACGGCTTTCACAACAGATTCTGCGATACGGGCATCGTCATATTCCAATCTGAGCTCAAGTTCCAACATCCGAATCACTTTCAGTCTGTGAAAGATAACTCTTTGTATTTACCACATACGAAGATTATCCTGTCGTAAAAATCGGTGTCCATTTATCTTATGACAATATCACGCTGTTTATGAGCAGACTCCTCATAATCAACGGAAGCCCGAGAGAAAACGGCCTTACCGCGAAAATATCGCAAATGACGGCCGAACGCGTGAAGAAGTTCGGTTATGAGACAGAAATAATTTCTCTGAAAGATCTGAAAATCAGCGACTGCAAAGCGTGCATGTCATGCAAAACAACAGAAAAATGTGCAATCGACGACGACATGACCCAGATGTATGAAAAGATAAGATCTTCGGATATGCTCATTCTTGCATCGCCGGTTTATTTCGGTGCCGAGACAGGAACAATGAGAACATTCGTCGACAGGTTCTACGCAATGGTAAACAGCAGAGACGGAGAGAGAATCGTAAACTTCGGTGATGTGAAGAAAGGTTCCGTACTTCTCACGTGCGGTGCAATCGACGGCTACATGACATACGGCGGAGTGCTGTCGAGAATTACCAAAACGATGATGTCGATGGGTGTCAAAGATATGTCCGGTTCGATTATCTGCGGAATCGGTCCTGAAGATGCCGAAAGCTCCGAGAAAGTTTCCGATTATATCGACAGCATAGAGTATCAGTTGGAGATGTGATTTTTTGCAGATTCCCGTTATCCCGCTCACCTCCGACAGCGAAGGAAACATTCTTTACGCCCGTTTCGAGGCTGACGGTGACGGACTGAAAATAACGGAAACATCTCCATTTAAAAGAGAAATGTTACCCCGCATCGGATACAGAGCGCCTCTCCTCATTCTGGACGTAAAAGGACTTTCACGCGATACTATCAATCCCGATATTCTGAAACGTTTCAGAGTGCGCGGAGCGTCTATGTGGCTCATGACTTCTGTCAACGATGCCGACGATGTCTTCGATGCATTCAACTCCGATGCGGATGCCGTGTTAATGCCGTATCACAGAATATATTCCGAAGACGATCTCTTGGACATCCTGTCGGTATCGGATTCTTCGATTCCCTGTCTTTTCGTTAAAGAAGGAAAATGCATCTGCCCCGACGGAACCGAAGATGTACTTTCGGTTGCCGATTATCTCTTCGATACAGGATACACGCGCATCGCAGTAATAGACACCGACTCGTCACTCTCATTCGAAGACTGGAAGAAAATATCCCAATCAGGAGATATCATTCCCTTCTCACGTAAATTCCACAGAAGCGTCTTCGAATACTTCGGAATGAAAGATGTGATTGAGTAAAATCAATCCAATCCTTTCACAATCTCCGCAAGGTGCAGTCCGAACTTGTACGCATCCTTGAAACACTTGGATTCGTCGTTATCCGTACCTTCGGCGAGAGATTCTCCCGCCCAGAGACACCTGGTTCCGAAAGCGAATGCTCTGACGATTGAAATAATATTCTCAAATCTCGGATTCCTCGAACCTCCGTTACAGAGTAACGCAACATATTTCGGAATATTCGGCTCATCCACCGATTCCCACCTGCATTGGAATCTGTCGATTACCTGCTTGATAATCGAAGAAGGTCCCGAAAAATACACAGGTGTTGCTATAATGAACAGATCCGAACAGTCGAATGCATCGTAGATTACCTGCATATCATCCTGCATGTAACATGAATCCGTATCGATACATCTGTTACATCCGTTGCAGTGGTGGATATCCATCAAAGCGGGTCTGATTATGTCTACCTCTATACCGTTCTCTTCCAGTGCATCGCAAACCGCACGACACTGGGCCTCGGTGTTACCGTCGGCCCTAGCACTCCCGACGACGACAGCAGCTTTCATCAGTACACGGATTAATGTGAACAGTTTTAATACTTGGCTACCATAATTAACCTGGTTAAAACGGAGTGTGTCGTCATATGGACGGGGATGATGGTTTTTCAAAATACAAAGGAATGGTATTCCCCAGAAATGTTCTCGTAGGACACGGTACGCTTCCGCAGATTTCCGACATGTGTAAAGACTTCGGCCTTACCGGAGAGGGAATGATCGTCACAGGCGATAAGACCTATCAGGCGGCGGGAAAGCTCACTGAAGAATACATGAAGGATGCCGGTTACGATATAACCGTAAAAATGACCGGAAATGCAACGTTGGCGAACGTCGACGATGTTGTAAACACCGGAAAAGAAGTCAAAGCGAAATTCATACTCGGAGTAGGCGGCGGAAGCAAAATCGATATTTCCAAGATGGCCGCGAAACAGATGAAAGTACCTTTCATCAGTATTCCCACATCTGTGGCACACGACGGTATCGCCTCCGGAAGAGCTTCGCTTAAATTGGACATCGGACCCAAATCCGTGGATGCGGAAGTACCGATGGGTATTCTTGCGGATTCCGAAATTATCTTCAAAGCCCCGTACAGATACCTCGCATCCGGATGTGCGGATGTTATCTCAAACATAACCGCACTCAAAGACTGGGACTTTGCCAGAAGAATAAAGAACGAACCGTTCAGCACATCCGCATATGCACTGGCGGAGATGTCCGCAAACACAATCATTGACAATTCCAAACTCATCAAACCCGGCGTGGAAGAAAGCGTATGGATCGCGATGAGACCTATCATCATTTCGGGAGTATCCATGGCCGTCGCAGGCAGTTCGAGACCTACGAGCGGTGCGGAACACATGTTCTCGCATGCTTTGGATATACTTCATCCGGGACGTGCGATGCATGGCGAACAGTGCGGTGTGGGTTCCATCATGATGATGTATCTCCACGGCGGAGATTGGATGAGAATCAGAAACGCTCTGAAAGACATAGGCGCTCCGATCTGTGCGAAGGACCTGGGTCTTAAGAGCGAAGACATAATAGATGCTCTCGTGGAAGCACGTAACATCAGGAAAGACAGATTCACGATTCTCGGCGACACAGGCCTTACGCGTGACGTTGCCGAAGTGGTTGCAAAGACCACAATGGTGATCTGAAGGTGATGTGATGGTATTGATAACATTGATTGGTAAGGAACAGGCACATATCGGAAACAGATTCTATTTTATCGGTCCGCTGACCGAATGCAGAGACTGCAAACTCAAAGGTGTGTGTTTCAACCTGGAACCGGGACATCAGTACGAAGTCACAAAGCTGAGGGATACCGAGCATGACTGCGAAGTATTCAACGACAAAGTGAGAGTTGTCGAACTTGAAAAGATTCCCACGAAAGCAACTGTTCAGAAGAAAGTCGCAATCGAAGGAAGTATGATCACATACGAGAGCAACGACTGTGCCAGACTCGGCTGTGAGCACTATGCCGAGTGTCACCCCGTAGGATTGGAGAACGGAGACAAGAGAACCGTTACCGACATTATCGGTAAAGTCGACTGCCCCGTATTCGACAGCCTCGTGTTGGTCAAGTTGGACTGATTTTTCGGGAAATTATTTCCCGGGATCGTCAAAATAACAATACTTTCAGTCCGACTTATATCATAATTTTATTATGAGCCAGACTGTGAAATAATTATACAAATGTCGGAGAGACGGCGGACAAATGTCCGCCGTTTTCTCCCGAAAGGTTTAGAATTTCTCTCCCGTGATTCTCTCGTACATGTCTGTGTAGAGTTTGCTCACACGGTCGATAACGTCCTGAGGTAACGCTGGTATGTCAGGCTCGGGAAGTCCCTTCTCACGGGCTTCCATAAGCTTCTCGTGGTATCCGATGCTGCGGTAGTACTGTCTGACGAATTCTTTCGATAATTCGACAACATTTCCGTTCGCATACTCTGCGGAATCCCACCAGCGGTCCTCGTCGAGTGTACCGAAGGTATCGATGAGCATCAGGTTGCGGTTTTCATCATATCCGAACTCTTTCTTACCGTCGCAGTGGATAAGTCCCTGTTTTGCGACTTCTTCTCCGATGATCTTGTCGACTTTGAGAATTGTGTCAAGGATTCCTTTGTAATCCTCATCGCTCAGTCCTGCGATATCTTTTGCTTCAGCCTCAGTCAGCTCACGGTCGTGTGATTCCAGTTTTGTTGTACACTCAAGGAACGGTACGGGGAGTTTCTCTCCGTAGACAACCTTGTGATCCTTGGGGAATCCGAGCTGTTCCGCAGTGATCTTTCCCGCTTTGACACGGTCCATCAGCGAACCTGCTGCGTAGTGCCTGCAGATGACTTCCAACGGAATGAGGTAGTTGGTTGTAGTCTGATCGATCTTATCGTAATCTTCGATGATTCTGAACCTCTTCACTCTCATCCTGTTCGGAGGAAGATATTCGATGAAGTGGTTCTTGATTCCTTTTGATTCGAGAAGTGTGAACCAGTATTTTGCGGTCCTGCAGAGAGTCTCACCCTTGTGGGGTATCTGCGAAGGGATAATCTTGTCGAAGACGGAGATGTTGTCCGTGAAGACGAATTCCAATGTGTTTTCGTCTACGGCATAGACCTCCTTGACCTTGCCTGTCCTAATGTGCTCCATATTGAATCCGAATCGAACGGATGATATTAATATGTGCATTCACAGAGTTCAATACTTATGAAGAATCCGATTTTCCGCATACGGGACATCCTGTTTTACGTGAAACCGGCACCTTCTCGAAGGTGTTCTCGGAGAGATTGATTATTAACAATTCTCCTTTGAGATTCTTACCTGTGCCCGTAACATACTTTATGACTTCGTTGGCCTGGATCGATCCGATAACGGAAACAGCGGAACCGAGAGATACTTTCTCTCCGTCGCCTTTACCGAGAATGCAGGAAAGACACGGTGTGAATCCCGGAAGGATGAACGTTACCTGTCCGTACATTCCGTTGACCCCTCCGTGTACCAGAGGAATGTGATTTTTCACACATTCTTCATTGAGAATCAATCTTGATTCGTTGGAATCCAGACAATCCGCGGCGATATCCGCTCCGTCGAGGAAATCATGTACTGTTTCGGAAGTTAAACGGCAGTCATGTACTGTGACCTCAGCTTCCGAATCGATATGTAATATCCAATCCCTCATCGACAGTACTTTCTTACCTGTTTTCCCGCAGTGTACGAACTGCCTGTTCAGGTTGGATTCTTCAATGATGTCGTTATCAATCAGTGAGAAATGCTTTACACCCGCCATGCACAGCTGTGTAATCACATTGGATCCCAGCCCTCCGCAACCCGCAACTGCAACGTGTACATTGCTCAGTGCTTTCTGTCCTTCTTTGCCGAAGAGCGGGAGCTGTCTCGAATATCTCAAAGAATCCCTCTTACGAAATCTTCAATCATGGAAATTACAGACGAAGCGGACTGTTCTCTGATTTCCTGTCTGCTGCCTTTGAAATGATGTTCGGCGGAAATACATCTCGAACCGTCGGTTACGGACATCCATACAGTGCCTACAGGTTTTGTTTCGGTTGCACCGCCGGGACCTGCTATCCCTGTGACAGATGCGGCAATATCCGAATCGAACAGACGTACACAACCCACAGCCATTTCAACAGATGTTTCTCTGCTCACCGCACCGTGTGCGGAGAGAGTCTCCTTATTCACACCGAGAACATGTATCTTGGCATCGTTGGAATATGTTACCGCAGAACCCTTAAAACACTCGGAAGAACCGGGGATATCCACAATATGTGATGAAATCATTCCTCCTGTACAGGATTCCGCCAGGGAAAGCGTAAGTCCCTTTTCTTCAAGAAGTGTGAGCAGATCAGATGCTGTCATCCCAATCACCGATTGACTTCATCCTTCCGATACCGTCGATGATGTCGATAACATCCGCAACGGGAGCGGGAACCAACGATCTCCAATCGCCGCCGTCAATCATTCTCTTACGTACTTCGGTTCCGGAGAATTCACCGCGGTTGTACAGCGGTGCTTTGCGTACTTCATATCCCGCTTCCTGGAAGAGACGCCTCGTACTTGCGTTGTTTGAATACACAATAGTGAACGGGGGGCAGATCGATTCTACATGCGAAACCCACACAGAATATCTGTTCAGATCTTCTACGGGAACGATGATTACGTTTGATATTCCTTCCGCTTTGAGCGTCTCGGATATCATAAGATATCTTTCACCTGCTGTAAAAGGATTGTCCGAAGTGTGTGAACGCTGTGCACTGCCGATACCGATAATCACATGATCGCATTCCGTCGAAACTTTTCTGATAACCTCTAAATGTCCCTTATGCAGAGGCTGAAACCGTCCGATAATCAGTGCGTCGTTCTCATGACCGCGAATCATGCGCATGATTATCTCCATATGAATCGGATGTTAAATAAGGAATGGTTCATATTGTACAGTAAAACTACGTAAAATCAGATAACGGTTCACGAAAGCCATATATTTTATTATTTTATTATAAACTCAAATGACCTCGGGAAAGATGGACAGGGTGCTGATAGCGTGCGTTACGTACGATACCAACAAAATTACCGCATCCGCGGAAGAGTATCTGGCGGATCGTATCTATCTTCTGTGCGACTGCGAATCGAAAGAAAACGAAACCGCGGAACTCTATCAGGCGTTCTGCGACGAGACCGCAGACAGAATAAGGAACATTCCGACACATCCCGAGATTGTGGGAAGATGTCTCAATCCCTATGATTATCCTTTACTCCTGAGACAGATTGAATCCATTATCGAAGAAGAGAATCTTTCCGATCCCAATCCCGCAATATACATCAACATCTCCGCAGGGACGCCGGAATTTGCATCTGCGGCTACGATTATCTCAATGTTTCATGACAATGTAACATTATTCAGTATAAATTCAAAGGAATTCATGAAGGATGAATTTACGTTAATGAAGCATCACCTCGATGAGAAAAAAGACAACTACCCCATCGAATCTCCGAAAGTCATCGTAAGATACAAAGAAAACATCCCCCGCAGAGATTTGGTTGTGGGACTGAAAGTATTTTCCGAAATGAATCCAAACGAAAGACGCGCTAAGGACGTTATAGAAAATCTCAAGAAACACAATGTGTGGATGAGAGAAGACAAAGTATCAAACGAACACGTCTATTATCTGCGTGATTTCGTGGAAAGATGGTTGGAATACGGTTGGGTTGTCAAATGCGATTCGAGAGATTCGTACAGAATAACCGAAACGGGAAAGGTTGTAATCGATACATTCTACAGATTCGATCTCAATGTTATAATTCCGAAGTAAATGTTTGAGTAAAAAATCAAATTTACATTTTTAACATAAATCGCATTTATTATTGACTCCGCATATACCGTTCCGGGGGCTGTATAATCACCGGAAAAGACCGCGAGTGCTGCAGTGACATGTCATGTGCCTGCAGTAAAGAGGACAGGAAGATCATTGATGCTATCCTGACGACAGGAGAAAACAGGATACCGTTGAAGAGCAAGACCGCAATGACGTTCGGAAGGGTGTTGTTCTTCTTTGTTGCAGGTATCGCTGCGTTCATTGTGATGTGGGCTGTCGTTGCGACAGTCTATAATGAATACTTCATGTACGCTCTCAAGTTCCCTACACCTGTTGCAGTGTGGGACAAGCTCGTCTCTCTTTTCGCCGATGGATCCACAATCAGCAGCATCCCCATTACCGAACATCTAAGGTCGAGTTTATTCAGATGGGTAATCGGATTCCTTTTGGGATTCACAATCGGACTTACATTGGGTGTCATTCTTTCCTCCAATGACAAACTGTACGATTTCGGAATGGTTCCTGTCAGTATCTGGCAGATGATTCCGAGTCTCGCGTGGATGCCTGTGACGATTCTTCTCTTCGGTTTCGGAGACAAATCGGCGATTTTCATCATTTCCGCTACGGTGATTGCACCTATTGCGATTAACGTGGCAAACGGACTGAGGCGTGTTCCTCCCGTATACAGAAAATTATCCCTGATGGGTGAAAAGGACTGGTTCGTCAGGATGTTCGGCGTTATGATTCCCTATGCATCGTTGGATGTTGTTGCGGGACTCCGTATAGGTATGGCGAACGGATGGAGAACACTGATCTCCGCCGAAATGGTCGTAGGTGTCGCAAGAGGATTGGGTTTCTCCATAAGCATGGCAACGGAACACTCGTCGTACGTTACGGCGTTTGCGTGTATCGTGATAATCTGTACGGTCGGTGTGATTATCGAC
>CAVFUJ010000048.1:0-9282 GCA_963625795.1 Anaerovoracaceae bacterium | reverse complement strand
CACACAGGAAAAGAAAGTCAAGGAACTCGCCAAGAATTACACCGGACTGCCTACAGTTGCAGGTCACGAACTGTCTGCGATTATGGGTATCGACCTGAGAGCGGAGACGGCGGTGCTCAATGCAAAACTGATTCCTGTTGTCAGTAAATTCTTCGACGATGTAGAGGCAACATTCAGAAAAATGGGAATCGAAGCACCGATTATGGCTTACAAAGGCGACGGTTCCGTCATGACTCTCGAACAGGCGAGGATGTATCCCGTGGAAACCATCCTTTCGGGCCCTGCGGCGAGTTCGATGGGAGGAAAGGTTCTTTCGGGACTCGAAGACTGTGTTATGGTCGATATCGGAGGTACTTCAACTGATATCGCCATTATGAACGACGGATTCCCCCAGATTCAGTTCGAGGGAGCATCCGTCGGAAGGTGGAGAACACGTGTCAAAGCCGTGGATATGTACACCGTGGCTTTGGGCGGAGATTCAAGGATAAGAGTTGACGGTCACAGCATTAAAATCGGACCGGAAAGAGTACAGCCTCTGTGCAGACTTGCGGAAAAGCATCCCGAAGCCGTTGCGAAGATTATGCACTCCGACGAATACGATTTCTACGAGGCCGTAGACGGTTACAGCGTTCAGATTCTTACCGAAAAGGAACAGAGAATCTACGATTCACTGGTGGGAAAAGGGCCGTTATCGGATATGGATGCCAAGAACGAAGTGGAAGGACTCTGGGCCATCGACGATGAGATGCAGTCTCTGGTGACTAAAGGAGCTCTTCAGCTGTCTTCGCTTACTCCTACGGATATCATGGTCTACAACGGATCGTTCAAATTGGGAAACAAAGAGGGTTCCAAAGCAGGTGTACATGCCGCGGGCGAGATCCTGGGAATGACCGAAAGACAGGCCGCACGTATGATTTTCGACGAAGTATGCGAAAAAGTAGCGGAAGCGGTCATGAGCAAGATGCTCGACGATCAGATGCTCGACTGGAGAGACAAAGGATCGGAACTTCTCCTCAGAAGAATGTTAACATTGCATCACGAAGAATCGGACATGATGATGAGGCCGAAATTCAGAATCCCCATCATAGGAATAGGTGCTCCTTCGAAGTACATGATGGCCGATTTGGGCGAAAGACTGGGTGCTGAAGTTGTTTTCCCCGAAAACAACGACGTAGGAAACGCAGTCGGTGCCGTCTGCAGTAAGATAAGTGAATCTCTCTCAGGAAATATCATCCCCACACCGGACTACAAATTCCTGACAACCGTTCCGTTTTTGGGATCTTCGTATCATGTGCACCTCGAAACAGCGATATCCACAGCAAAACGCAGTTTGGAATCCATCCTTGAAAACAAGCTGAAAGCTGTGGGAGCTAGAAATATTGTCACTTCCTCGAAAGTCAAGACATATATGGCATCCGAGGGAGGAATCGGAGACTACGCCGACGAAGGTCTCTACGGTACCGTGAATTACGTGGAAATCGTCTCCAGAGCGGTCGGAGATCCGCCTGAGAGGTCGTGAACATCATTCCCTTTTAAGATATCCCCCAGAGATATCAGAAACCCTTTACCCTTTCTTTTTATAATTTGAGTTCTATCACATTTTCCAGAGGAGACTTATCATGGCAATGACACCAAGAGAGAGAGTACTCGCAGCAATGAAACAGGAGAAGCTGGACAGACCCCCGGTCGCAGTCTTCACACAGTCGGCAACCATCGATCAGATGGATGCTATCAACACCTACTGGCCCGAGGCACACTCGAACGCAAAGATGATGTGCGAACTCGGAGCAGCACAGGCAACAGTTTTCGGATTCGAAGCAGTCAGGTCCTCATTCTGTCTTACAGCAGAAGCAGAGGCACTCGGATGCAAAGTCGACCCCGGAAAGAAAGACAGGACACCTATGCTTAAGGCACACCCGTTCAAATTCGACCCCATGGGCGGAGAGTACGACGAGCCCAACCTTATGGCACCCGAAGACTTCCTCAAGACAGGAAGGCCCGCAGTCATCCTTGAGGCAACAAAGCTCATGAAGGAGAAATACGGAAAGGAGTACGCAGTTATCGCAGGTAACACCGGTCCGTTCACACTCGCAGGACACCTTGTATCCACCGAGAACCTCGTTTTCGGTATCATGATGGACCCCGATAAGGTCAAAGAGTGGGTCGACGCAGTCAACCCCATCATCAAAACATACTGCCAGGCACTGTCCGACGCAGGAGCAGATATCATTCAGATGTCCGAGCCTTCGGCATCCACAGACCTTCTTTCACCCGACATGTTCACCGAGTACGCCGGTTCATACGTCAAGGCATCACTCGCAGCAACAAAGGGAGCAGACACAGTTCTCCACATCTGCGGAGACACCAAGCCCATCCTCGGTCACATGATCGAGACAGGCGTCACAGGTCTCTCCATCGAGGAGAAAGTCGACTCTGCAGAAGCAGTCAAGATCGTCAACGGCCGTGCAGCACTCGTCGGAAACGTCGGTGTCGTCGCACCGTTGCTCCAGGGAACACCTGAGGACTGTGCAGCAGCAGGTAAGAGGATCGCAGCAGCGGGATTCAACGTAATCTCGCCCGGATGCGGACTCTCCGCTCTGATCCCCGGTGCAAACCTCAAAGCACTTGTCGACTCCGTCAAGTCGCTCTGAAGAAAAGATTTTTCATATTGTCACCAGAGGGGGCTTCGGCCCCCTCACCCGTAACATTCTCTGTATCTTCCGATTCTGTTCCTTCCGTGCATTTGTCACATTTGTGTAAGAAACGGATTCAGCACCCTCGGTAACACCGCTGTAATTTTAACGTCACTTGATTACAAGGTCATTTTATACCCGTCAATCAGATACAATGCCAGAGGATTTACTATGGCATACGGAATAGCACTCGACCTCGGTACGAGCGGGTTCAGGTCGCATCTTGTCGATCTCGACAAAGGTGCGAAGATTATCGACACGGCAATAACCGTGAGGCATCCGCTTCCCGGCGCGAACATCATGGATCACATGCACTTTTGGATGAGTTCCGGAAGGGAGATTACACACGAGATTATCGCACAGACAATCTACGATCTCGTCGGTCTCTTCGGAAAGGATAAGATTGCAGACGTAAAGAAAATCTCCGTCTGCGGTAACCCGATTCAGCTGTCTCTTTTCGAGGACATCGAAATCAGGGATCTTGCCTTCGCAGGTGAAAACAAGATCAAGAAACTCGGTGTTATTCCTCCTTCAAGGAAAGCCCACACAACAACGGCGGGAGATATCGGTCTCGTAGGGTTGAATCCCGAGATCGAAGTACTCATTCCTCCGGCAATCAGGCATGAAATCGGAGCCGATGCGTTGGCGATGATCATAAAATCCGGAATGCTCGACAGGAAAGAAGTCTGTATGGTCACCGATTACGGTACAAACGCCGAAATGGGACTGTATGTGGACGGAGAACTCTACTCAGGTTCCGCAGCCGCAGGACCTGCGATGGAAGGACAGTCTATCGAACAGGGTGTTCTCGCATCTCCCCGTGCTATTTCTGATTTAAACATTCTCGAAGACGGAACATGGGAAAACGTCGTTCTTGACGACAAATTGGTACCTATCGTTACCGCAAAAGTCGATCCCGCTACGGGAAGAAGCGTAAAAGTTCTCGATTACAAAGCAAAAGGAGTCACAGGTACCGGTACCGTTTCCGCAATATCCGAAGGTCTCAGGAGCGGAGTGATTCAGTTGCCCGGTGTGAACACACCCGATAACAAGATCCACCTCGCAGACGGAGTATGCATCACGGCGCACGATGTCCACGAAGCCGGAAAGGCAATGGGTGCAATCCGTGCGGGTCACAGGACTCTCATGTACGAAGTCGGATTATCCGATGCGGATGTCAAGGTCATGTACATGGCGGGTGCTTCGGGTACATACGTCGACCCGATCAAAGCGCAGTACTGCGGAATGATCCCCCGTGTTTTGGATGAAGTTTACCAGTTGGGTAACACTTCGCTTATGATGGCTCACGATCTCCTGAAGTCCGACGGTGCGTTGGATATGATGCAGGATGTTGCAAACTCCATTTCAGCAAATCACGTCATGTTCGCCGGAAACCAGAAGTTCGAAGACATGTACGTTCTCGAGCTTGCGTATTGGGACGAGGGTATGCCCTACGAAATGTACAACGAAATGATGGTTGCATCCGGATTCCCTCCGCTTCCCGAGATTGTTGTACCTAAGATCTGCAAGAGGATTGTCAAATCGGATATTCCCGATGTCGGTGCGGGTATTCACACATTGGATCCCGTCGGAATGGTCATGAAAGGAGAGTTCGACGGATGTATCGGCTGTAAGAAATGTCAGCGCGGATGTCCCGAGAAGGCACTTACCGTCAGCGACATCGCAGACGGAAAATACGAAATCAACGTACGTTCCGATCTCTGTCTCGGTACCGCATGCAGAGCATGTGAATTCAACTGTCCCGAGAAAGTCTATCAGTTCACCGATCTGAAGGTAAGCTACAAACTTTAAACCAGATACTTCGACCCGGCCGAAATTCCGTTGCCAAGTTTTATCATAGGCCGGGTCGATTCTTTCTTCATGACGGACAATACCGAGATTGCCAGCAGACTGAAGACCGTCCTCAGGCTCAGAAGCGAGCCTGTCGCAATCAAACTTGTGAAAAAAGGTGAGGAGTACCCCGAAGGATACGAATTACCCAAGGAGCAGAGGAGTCACTGTCAGGCTGTCATGGATGCCAGGAACGGCAGTTCATACAAGATGACAGCTGAAATGCAGGGGTGCAACGTAGGAGCAGCCACATTGGGAATGATGCCCAAGCCCGAGAAAGTCAAAAGCGGAGAGTTCCACGCAGGTATCGGTATCCACGAGAACGCTGCATCCGCGAAAGAGATGAACGATTCCGTAATCGATGTTCCCTACGAAACCGTCGGAGAGATTGTATGCCCCCTGAAAGACGCAAACTTCACTCCCGATGTAGTCGTTGTTGTCGACATTCCGGAAAGAGTGTACTGGTTCGAAGCATTCTACCTCTACAGCGGAAAAGGACGTATCACATACACCACGGCACCTTTCCAGTGTGCATGTGAGGATATCACTGCGGTTCCGGTTGTCACCGGTAAGCCGAACATCTCCATCGGATGCTTCGGATGCAGGCGCAGAACGAGCATGAAAGCGGATGAAATGGCGATAGGCGTTCCGTTTTCACTGATTCCGGATATGATGAAAGTTCTCGATAAATACGAGAATACAGTCCTCGTAAAAGCGAAGAGGGACTGAGAATAATTTCAATACCGCTCCGATGCATGCGCATCGGGGCGGCAATCTTTCTATTTTTTCGATACGTCGACGTATTAAATAGGACTTTGACGTAACAAAGTTTCATGGCAGACTTGATCGACAGGAAAGATGTCGAGATTCTCAAAAGACTCAAAACCGATTCGAGAACACCTATGGGTGTCATCGGCAACAAGATGAACATCTCCAAAGCCACGGTAAGCCGCCGTGTGGCAAGGATGGAAGAGGAAAAAATCATCAAGAAATATTCTATGGATGTCGATCTTACCAGTATGGGAGTGATGAAATCGCTCGTCATGATGCAGATTGTCGGTACTCCCACTGCCGTTATTATCGATCAGCTGAAAGGATACGGCGAGATAGGAAACATCTACAAAACATTCGGCGATCACAACATTATCTGTGAAATCTACACTAAAAACGTCGACGAATTATACGAAATGATCCAATCAAAATTACTCAAAATGCCCAGTGTGAGAAACGTTGAGGTCGATGTTCTCATAGGTGAAGAAACACTCAACGAGAATGCGGATCTCGAACTCTACGAACAGAGAATGAAGGAGTGATTGTATGTCAGGCATAATTCTGAACCGCTGTCCGAAAGTATCCATGTCGGGAATAAGAGTAATTCCTCCCGAAGAAACACTGAAAAGAGTACTTCCTCTCCTTGAAAAGGCGGGAATGGATCCCGTCGAAGATATTACGGACAGGGACAACATCGGTATTCCCGTATATTCTGTATATAGGAAAAACACTGCAAAGGGAACTTTCGGTAACTACAACGGAAAAGGAGCTACACCCGAACAGGCCAAAGCATCCGCGGTTATGGAAGCTATGGAAAGATACAGCGCCGAACTCCGTGACGATGACGAAATTGTTTTGGGAACGGTACAGCAGGTAAGGGACAACGGTCCGATGATCGAACCCGCCGATCTCATCCTTCCCGCACGTGTGATGCTTGGAGTGGAGAATGAAAACATCGCATGGACAACAGGTTACGACCTCATTCAGGGAGAAGAAGTATGGGTTCCCGCGTGTGCGGTATATTATCCGTACTATCCCGACGGAGATCTTCAGTTATTCAGATTCCACACAAACGGTATCGCTTCCGGAAACACAATCGAAGAAGCGATTCTTCACGCAATGTTCGAAGTAATCGAAAGAGACGCATGGTCCATAGCCGAGGCATTCGACAGGACCAATGCCGATATTATCATTGATGACGAAAACTCCGTTCCCGGGAAATTACTGAAACAGTTCGAAGAAAACGGAGTGAAAATCCATCTGAAGGATTTAACAAGCGATTTGGGAATTCCCACAATAGGAGCATCTTCAGACGATATCGCAACGAAAGATCCCGAATTACTCAACATCGGAGTGGGTACGCATCTCGATCCGATGATTGCCGCTACAAGAGCATTGACTGAGGTTGCACAGAGCAGGACAACTCACAAACACGGTCTGAAAGTCAACGCAAACTTAGTCAAAGTAACCAAGGAAATGGGCTATGACAAGATCAAAGCGGTCAACAGACTCTGGTATTCCGACAGCGGAAAGAGCGTAAAACTTTCCGAAATGGAAAACCTCGCAACGCCCTACGTAAGAGACGATATCGAGGTAGTTCTCGGAAGACTTGTAGACTGTGGATTCGAACGTGCAGTTGTCGCTGACCTCACAAGACCGGAGATAAACGTCCCCACAGTCAGGATGATTATACCCGGAATGGAGGTCTCCACGATGGATTCCGAACGCGAAGGGCCGAGACTCTGGGGAAAATGGCCTAAACAGCGTTAAAAACGGTATTCGCGGATAATTAAAACGAACCATTAAATATCAAATTCAGGGCCGTTTTCGGAGGTTTCCGAGGTGTATTTAAACCTCCGAAAAACGGCATTTTCTTTCTTAACAATCGATAAATGCCGAAAAAGGTCGACTTTATATGCTAAAATCACATACCCTTGAATCGCAAGGGGAGGCAAAAAGGTTCGCCCTTTTGCTGATTTATGAATAAACGGAGGTATGAAATGCCAAAATACAACGACGTAATAGATCTGTATGACGACAGGGGAAAACGCTTAGCAAAGCAGATTCCTCTCGAGGCAATCAGTCCGTTGCGCAACAATGCAATCAAGAGAATTGCAGGAATGACCGAGAGGACAATCGCAGTCAACCTCGCCGGAATCGAGAAGGCCCTTAAGACCGGATCGATGGGCGGAGACGGTGCGATCATCAAGGGAAAAGAAATCGACATCCCGCTCGTCAAGAACGCAAAGAAGATTGCAGCAGCAGTTAAAGAAATGGTCCAGGTAGAAGAGGGCGATGCAGTCGTCGATGTCAAATCCGACGGAAAGAGCCTCGTCGTAGTCGTACCTGAGGCAAGGATGCGCGCTGGAATCGAGTACACCACCGGTTTCACAGCAGTCGCAGCAGCTACAGTTCAGGCAATCATCGACGAATTCAAGATCCCGATGTACAAGGCGAACATGGTTAAGGGAGCAGTATGGGGAAGATACCCCCAGACAATGACCTTCACCGGATCCAACGTCAAGTTCATCCTTGAAGTCCCCCAGAACAACGAGGGAGCAGGTTACGCTCTCAGGAACATCATGGCAAACCACGTCGTCGCTCTCGTCGGCAGGAACGCAATGCAGGGTGTCGCACTCTCTGCAATCTTCGAGCAGACAGCAGCATTCGAGATGGGAGACGCAATCGGCCCGTTCGAGAGAGGTCACCTCCTCGCACTCGCATACGAAGGTCTCAACGCCAACAACATGCTCTACTCAATCGTTAAGAAGAACGGAAAGACCGGAACAGTCGGTACCGTTATCGAGTCTCTCATGGAGAGGGCAATCGAAGACGGTGTCATCAGGGTAAAAGAGACACTCCCCAGCGGATACAAAGTCTACACAACAGACGATCTCATGCTCTGGAACGCATACGCAGCAGTCGGTCAGGTTGCAGCAGTCATGGTCAACGTCGGAGCAGCAAGGGCAGCACAGGGTGTCCCCTCGACAATCCTGTACTACAACGATCTTCTCGAGCACGAAACCGGTCTGCCTTCAACAGATTACGGACGTTCGATGGGTGTCTGTGTCGGAATGTCATTCTTCTCACACTCGATCTACGGTGGAGGAGGACCCGGTCTGTTCCACGGAAACCACGTCGTCACAAAGCACTCCAAGGGAGTTCTGATCCCCGCAGTCACAGCAGGTAACTGTCTTGACGGTGGTACACAGACATTCTCGGCAGAGGCGACCTCAGGTCTCTTCAAAGAAGTCTTCGGAGACGTTCCTGAGTTCAAGACACCGATGCAGATTGTAGCCGCGGAGGCAAAGAAAGTCGCAAAGAAGCTGTGATGTCAAATGTCAGAGAGTATCAATAATTCAGACCCGAACTACGCAGGAGTACCTCTTCCCGAGGTATGGATCCAGAGTGAACGTCTCCTCAAAGCGGAGAGTACCGAAAAGATCCTCAATGCGTTGGAGGGTGTGGAAAAGATCAGGCAGATCAATCTCAAAGGCGAGAGCCTTCCCGCAACAATCAACAGCGGACCCAACAAAGGAATCGCAAACGACCACTCCGAGCGCAGAGTAATCAAATTCTGCGGAAAGGAAGTCGAACTCAAGCACCTTGTAGGGGACTTCTACATAGAATTGGCCGTTGATGACGAAGAGGAACTCAAAGCCAAAGTCAAAGAGATCGAAGACGCCGTCAAAGATGTGATGCCTTTCGGCTACAGCATTCAGATCGGAAGATACTCCAAGTACAGACCGTCACTGCACGATTACAGATAAGGTGTTTAATTATGGCATACAAGAGACAATTCTACCCTGGTGAGTCCATTCCTGCAAAGAACAGGAGAAGATACATGGACCCCAAACAGAACCTTAAGAAGCTGAGAGACGTCGCAATGGACGATGTCGTCAGGATCATGGGACACAGGAACCCCGGAGAGGAATACAAGTCGATCCACCCCCCGATTGAGAAGGGC
>CAVFUJ010000047.1:0-9300 GCA_963625795.1 Anaerovoracaceae bacterium | reverse complement strand
CAAGCTCATTATCATGGTTATACGGATCATTCTCGGAAATCACATGGTCCAAAGTATGGCTTGTGTTCATTCCTTCGTTTGCGATTTCATTCGGCGCACTGTATTGGGCAAAAGAATTCAATCTCGTGTTACTGGGAGAAGATCAGGCGAGACAGATGGGTCTCGACGTAAAGAGATTCAACAGGTGGATGCTTATCATAGCATCTGTTCTTACATCGATATGTGTCGCATTCGTCGGAATCATCGGATTTGTGGGTTTGGTCATACCGCACTTATGCCGTATGTTACTCGGAGGGGACCACAGATTGGTTCTCCCCGCATCCATGGCATTCGGAGGATTCCTGATGGTTGTCGCGGATATTGCGTCAAGAATGCTCGTACCCGGATTCGAATTACCGGTAGGTGCGATAACAACGATAATAGGAATTCCTGTGTTTGCCTATCTTCTTATCAAGAGGGGGAAGATGTATGACGGATGAGACACCGTTGCTGGAGGTCAGAGATCTCCACAAGTATTACGAGGACGGCTATCACGCCGTCAGAGGAGTATCTTACAGGATAGGTCCCGGATTATTGGTGGGATTGATCGGTCCGAACGGATGCGGAAAGACGACGATGATGAAATGCATCAACAGACTTCACGATCCTTCATCGGGAGACATTCTCATCGACGGAGAAAGCGTTCTCGGAAAGAGTCCCGGAGATATCGCGAAGATTGTTGCGAATGTTCCTGCGGAACTGAGAACAAGTTTCGGATTAAGTGTGTTTGAGACAGTAATGTTGGGAAGATATCCGTATCTGAAGAATGTATGGTGGGAAACCGAAGAAGATGAAACATTCGTGGAAGAATGTCTGAAGAAGTTCGGTGTTTATCATCTCAGGAACCGTCCTCTTCATATGTTATCCTCGGGAGAACGTCAGCGTGTACTGATTGCGAAAGCATACGTTCAGCAGCCTAGGTTAATGTTAGTTGATGAGCCTACTTCGCATCTCGATATGAAATACAAACTCGACGTTATGGAATATCTCCGTGCGATGGTCAAGAAGAATATGACTATCCTCGTTGCGGAACATGATATCTCTCTCATGGCAAGATACTGTGATTTATGTATCATCATGAAGAAAGGAGAAGTCGTCGCAATCGGAGATCCGAAGAAGGTTATCACGGAAGATTTAATCGAAGATGTTTACGAAGTGTCGGCATCCGTAGGATTGGATAAAGACGGAGAACTGTACGTTCTTCCGAAAAGATATCACAAAGAAGATTATGAGTATAATTTGGATATCTTCGGCGACGGTAAATGAGAAACGATGCTTCCGGACATTCGGTGTCCGGGAGCATCGAACCTTTATATCGTATGCAACTTATCCATGGACAATGAATCCATCCATGTCCTCAAGACAGAATCTGCGCAATCTTAAGAGTACTGTACACGGCGGACAGGCGTGGAGACTCGGCGGAATCGAGGATTACAGTCACAATCTCAATCCTTTCGGACCGCCTTCCGATATCAAACAGATAATCGCATCTTCTTCGGACGGAATAGATCACTATCCCGACGACAGCTGTTCCGAATTAAAGGAAACGATTTCGAAGACATTTAACGTAAACACAGACAGCATAATCATCGGCGCCGGTTCGTCGGATATCATCCGTATGTTTCCCAATACTTTCTTGGAAAACGGCGACCGTGTGATAATTCCGAAACCTTCTTTCGCGGAATACACACAGCAGTGCCTTATCGCGGGTGCGGAAGTAATCCGTGAGGAATTATCTTCAAAAAATAACTTCCATATCGATTTCGAAGGACTCAAATCGAGAATAGATTCGGGTATCAAAGCAGTCTACATCTGCAACCCCAACAATCCTACGGGAAGAACGGAAAAACCAGAAGATATCTTGGATTTGGCGGAATACTGCGGAGACAAAGGAACTTTCGTATTTTTAGACGAAACTCTTCTGGAACTTGTTCACAATCACGATGAAATCTCCTGCGTAAAATACGTTGAAAAATGTCCGAATTTACTGATTGCAGGTTCGTTAACAAAATCATTCGCGATCCCGGGAATCCGCATAGGATTCGGATTCGCAAATTCAGACATTATCAGAGAATTGAACAAAGTCCGCATGACATGGAATGTGGGGCAGATAGAGCAGAAAGTCGCCGCAGTACTGATACGCGACAGAATGGAACACGTCAGAAGAGCATCCGAATTACTGTCAACGGAAGCGGAATGGATGTACGCCAAACTGAAAGACATCGGATTCCCCGTTACAATGACGGATTCGTTCTTTTTCTTCGATTCAGTAGCTTCCCTGGGAATAACGGGACACGAATTCGCCGAAAGAATGAAGAAAAACGGAATCGCCGTACGCGAATGCGCTTCATTCGGAGATGAATTCTCAGATTACGTAAGATTCTGCGTAAAAGACAGAATACGCAACGAAAGATTCGTTCAGGCAGTCAAAAACTCCCTGAGGTGATTTCCGTGGATCTGTGGGTGGATGCCGTTCTGATTATTTTATTGGCAGTCGCGATAGATTTCACGATAGGTGAATTACCGAATGCGGTGCACCCTCTCAGATGGATGGGCTGTATGCTGATGCGGATCGATAAACACATCAAAAAAAGAGACGGAAAATTCGCCACACTGATGGGTTTTGTTTCGTATCTCGCCGTTGTTTTTGTATTCGGAGGAATCGCATTCCTGTTATCCGCGGCAGCGAAATACTATCTCGGTGAGATTGCATGGATAATCGTCTCTGCAGTACTGATCAAAATAACATTTGCCGTATCCTCATTCAGAAGACATCTGAAACCTATCCGCAAAGCTCTCGAAGAGGGAGATACCGAAAAAGCCGCCGAAAAACTGCAGATGATCGTCAGCCGTAACACCAAAGGAATGGACGAAGGACATATCGTTTCTTCATGTACGGAAACGGTTTCCGAAAACTATTCGGACAGTGTGGTGTCTCCGATGACATACGTCGGAATATTCGGGTTGGCCGGAGGTATCGCATTCAGATGTGCGAATCTCATGGATGCAATGTGGGGATATCTCAACGATAAATACCGCAACCTGGGTCATTTCCCGGCAAGGTTGGATGACGTGTTGGGTTTTGTTACATCGAGAATCTCGGTTATCTTTGTAACAATAGGTGCATTTCTTTTAAGAATGGATTGGAAAGCGGCAATTCCTATGGCATTGGAACAGCACGGAAAAACTCCTTCTCCCAACAGCGGATGGCCGATGACGGCATTCGCAGGTGCGTTGGGAATATCCATGGAGAAGAAAGACGTGTACGTAATGGGAAAAGGCCCTATGCCCACAGTCAAAGACATGGGCAGATGCTGTCTTCTGGTCGAAGTTTCGTCTATAGTTTATATCATACTCATCACATTACCGCTGTACATGTTCGTCGGCATACACGTGCAGGGATGTATTGAAAATCTGTTCATCCAACTCTTTGAGGTGTTCGCATGATGCCGTCGGCAGGTGTCAGAATCGAATACGTCAATGGCTGTCCCGTTGCTGTCATTGAATTCAAAGAAAAAGTCGAGATTCTCAGTTCCTGTGTCTCCAACGGAGGACTCAGGGAGACTGACACTGTTATCATAATGCAGGTTAGCCCGAGATACGATAACGAAAATCCTCAGACCGATATCGATAAAGTAATCGAAATTCTGAAACTTCCGGAAGATACGGTTGCATTCATGACCGCTGCGGAAGTAGATCATGTGATTTCCGATGTTTCGGTAACATTCGAAGGAAACAGCGCACGTGCAGTCGCTACGGCGGGATTATCAAATCAGGTAATCGCCGGAGATATCATCACCGATTACGAAGAAAGATACAAAATATCCGAGAAAAGGAGACAGGCTCTGAAACACGCAGGAACTATCAACATCATCGGAATATCCGATGTCCCGTTCACGGATGCAGCGAAAGTGAATGCGATTATAGCTATGACGGAAGCGAAATCCGCCGCTATGCACGATTTGGGATTCAGGGAAACAGGTACTACCTCGGATGCAATTGCAGTCATCTGTCCCAAAAACGGAGAACGCGTGAATTACGCCGGAACAGGATTCGGAATAGGCATTGCATTGGCACGTTCCGTACGTGACGCGGTAAGGAAATGTCTCATTAAAAGAGGGGATTTCCCTTACGGCATGTGCGAAGAAGACTGTAACAGACTCAGGAGGCAGTACGGTGAGTGAAAAATACCGTGTCACAGACGCAATCACAGGGATGTTTTCGTTCTTCACAATGCTTCCGATCAACATCGAGATGAAGCACATCGATGCAATGAACAGAAGATTCTGCCTTGTTCCGGTAATAGGATTGTTCTATGCTCTGTTAGCCGTCGGATTGTTCGCATTGATCGAATATCTTACCGGAAGCACAACGGTGTCGGCTGCGCTGACACTGTTCCTCACAGGTATGATGAACCGTTTCCTCCACTTCGACGGAACGATAGACGTAGGAGACGGATTAACCGTTGCGGGTAAGAGAGAAGATCACATCCGCGCATTGAAAGATACATTAATCGGCGCAGGAGGAATGGTCACGGGTGCGATGGTAATTCTGACATTATTCGCTGAGTATTCTTCAATGTCCGTAGCGACATTCGTATTCGTCGGTGCCGCAGGGGAATTATTTGCAAGAAACGCTCAGGTGTCCGTTGCGGCATTCGGAACTCCCGGTAACGGAATGGCCGGAGATTCCGTAAGATACACTTCGTGTAAAGGATTGGTTGTATCGACAGTACTGACAGTTTTAATCTCTCTGGCATATTGGTTCGGAATGTCATATATTGTTCTTGAAGAACCTGTCTGCACACATCTCATCGTTCTCTTCGCGGGAATAACCGCATCGATTGTATGGGGATTCGTTATGTCGAAAGTTGCAGAGAAAAACTTCGGCATGGTCAACGGCGATGTCCTCGGCGCAACAAACGAAACTTCCCGTATAATCGTGATATTTGTTATGCTGTCAATGATTCATCTTATGGGGCTCTGATTATGGAAGCTCTCATAATGGCCGGCGGCAAAGGCACGAGAATGTGCAGGAACGGTGTCGAAAAACCGTTTATCGACGTTGCCGGAAAGCACGTGATAGAACACGTAATCAATGCTCTGAAGAAGGCACAGTGTGTCGACAGAATTCTGGTATCCGTAAGCCCGAATACCAAAAGAACGGGAGAATTTCTCGAAACGGTGGACGGTGTCGAAGTTATTTGGACTTCCGGAGAGGATTATGTCGAAGATCTCCACACAGCATACAGGATGATGGACGGAGACTATGTGTTCTCGACACCCTCCGATCTTCCTCTGCTGAAATCTTTCACTGTTGACAATTTCATCAAAGCTTTTCAGAAAGACCCACACGATTCTTTTTTGGCCGTTGTCGAAGAGGAAGTTGTCGTCAATACAGGAATAGTTCCTTCGTTTGCGTTCGAATTGGACGGTTCGAGATGGGTTTTATCGGGATTCACGATAATGAACCGCCGTAAAATCCTCGACGGAGAGTGCCCTCAGGACTATTACTTCAAAACCGATTGGGTCGATCTCGCAATTAACGTGAACACGATGTACGAGCTGCAGCTTGCACGCAGTTACTTCGACTGAATTCCCAAAATCTTCTCGTAGATTTCGTGTACTTTGTTCAGGAGAATCTTACAGTCGACTTTTCCCGAAGTGGAAGCGATTGCCGCAACGGACGAACCTCCGCAGCCGACACCTTCCTTGATGTATCCCCATTCGTAAGCCTGTAAACCTTCGTAGGGACTCTCGGAATAATCGATGTTTACGTACACCAACGGGATATCATTGGTAATAGAATCGTTGATCTTGCATACATTGGAACCTTTGTCCTTAACGAGCCATCTCGTCGTTCCGTGTATGACGTTGCCGACAATCGAAGGTTCCAATTCCTTCGCGCATGCGATGACCGCGGACATTTGGGTTCCTCCCGCTACAATAACGGGAACCGTCTCGGCGGCACCGATTATCATTCCGATGTTTACGGGCATCATAGGATCTCCGACGCATTCGATTGCTTTCAGAGGATCATGTGCCAGCGAACCCGGTTCAATGCCTGCGGCGGCGAACGCTTCGTTTACCAATTTTGTCTTAAGTTCCTTGGGATTCTTCGGGGAAGAACTGCTTACGAGATTCTCTTTCAGGACTCCGATGGCCATCATTACGGCCAAAGCCGTAGTGGTTCCTCCGGCGATCGATTCGCTTACAACAACGAAATCATGTCCTCTTGCGAGATTGCGTCCGAGAATCTTCGATCTTTCGAAGACTTCCTTTACATTCTTCACCGCGTGACCTGTCGTAATCTTCTCGCCGCATTCTCCCCCCACTTCGAAGTAAGGCACCTGAGGGAGAACTTTACAGCCCCCGTTCACGATATAGCAGGGCATATCCGACAGAGCCAGCGCAGCCATTGTAAGTGTTGCGGGCGTCGGTATTCCTCCGGGGTTGATCGGAATTCCTTTCATACAGAGTGTTCTTCCGCATGAGAGCAACTCGGCATCCGCAGGTCCCGTAAAAAGTGTCAGTTCCGGCGTATCTCCGGCATCGGAGACTCCGGGGATGGTGGATGTCAGCGTGTTGCCGACGGTGCAGGTGAACACACCGCGTTTCCCCCATATTCTGGAAAGTACGTCCTTTGCTGTTTTTTCGTTACCGTAGACGCTCAGTGAATCGGGGATGCGAAAATCCTCTGCCATGTGCGGATAATTACGGAAAAGGTATAATGCATTATCGCAGAACGGTTTCGTGTATCGTCACTGTATTTCTTCGGAGATGACGAACGGTTTCTTTCCGGAAAATGCGATTCCGTAAAGGATTGTTCTTCCTTCGAGACCGTGTGCGTACTCCCTGTCTTTAATCTGCTGAATGGCCGCCTGTGCATCGTGTTCGAGACGGTTATCATCGGAAGATTTCTTCAGCTCTATCACAACATTCGGACCGATACCTTTCTTCTTTCTCATCAGAATGTCCGAGAATCCTCTTCCGTTTTCGAAATCGGCTTTGATTTCGTAGTTTCCGAAGAGGCACATCAGCATTGCGACGATGAAAGTCTGATACGAATTCTCATCCTTGAGTATGCGGGAGCTGATATTTTCCATGAAGAGGTCTTCCAGCGATCTTTTCATGGCTTCGGTGTTGTTGGATATCAGCGCATTTGAGAATCTTCTGAGGTTTTTGGCATTATTATCATTGCCGAACACATTGCGGGATACAACCTGTGAGAATACTCTGAACAATTCTCTGTTCGGTATCGACAGGATATACTCTTCATCGCCCGGAATCGCTTTGAGATAACCGGAGATAACCATAAGTGAATATATTGAATCTTGGTCGCCGAGGTCGTCAAAGGTAAGTTCCGCAGTGACAGCATGGCCTATACTGCCTCCGGAACCGAGTATTTTTAGATTATCTCTGAGTTCTTCATCCGCATTTGCCAATAATTCCGGAATTATCTGATTTCCGCTGGTATTCACCCAGTACGTGTCAGGTTTGAAATCGTTCCTGACATAACTCAGTATACTCCACGGATTGTAGATTTCGGCATTTCCGAAACGGTATCCGTCGTACCATTCTTTTGCCTCTTCGAATTTCTCGGGATGACCGTAATCGGCACAGATCTGTTTCACTTCGTCGTCGGTAAAACCGAACATTTCGTCAAAATCAATATCGAAAATATTGTTCTTGGAGAAATTGTTCACTCCGCTGAAAATATTCTCTTTGACTATCTGCATAACGCCTGTCACAACACCGAACAGAAGAGATTTGTTTCCTTTGAGCAGTGATGACAACACTTCTCCGATGAATGCGATTATATCTCTGCGGAGATTCTTGTCTTTGATTTTGTTGACGACGCCGTCATATTCGTCGATGAGGACAATCGTTTTCGCTCCGTGATATCTTTCCAACAGCATGCTGAGAATATTAAGCGAATCCATAAGGTCTTCCTGAGAAATGTTCTTTTTACTGAGGTGCGTGTAAAGATCTCTTTCATCATCCGTCATAACATTTGATTCAAGGAGGTACAGATGTTCTTTGTAGGCTTCGAGAACGAGGTTATTGAACCTTCTGAGGAATCCGTCCATGGTGTATGATACTGCATTCTTGAAGTCGATATGAATTACAGGAAATGCATTTTTGTAACAGTCATATTTTGGATGTTTCGATATTTCCAATCCGTCGAACCATGTGTTTCCTTTGTATTTGATGTTGAAGAAGGCATCGAGCATACTGAGATTCAGAGACTTTCCGAAACGGCGCGGCCTTGTGTAAAGATAAACGCCTTCCTCCGTATTCTGATCCAATATCTGCCCTATCAGCATACTTTTGTCCACGAAATAATAACCTTTGTTACGGACAGTTATGAAATTCTGAACGCCGACAGGGAGTAGTTTCATAATTTAAGTGATGTGATGGCACCTTATATAATTCACCCGAATTCCGCAGTCGGACGGCAAACTGACACAATTGCAACCGAATAGGTGTGCCGTACAGCAATACGGTCTCTTCGGAGATGATGGGCGGCTCTTTATCCGAGGATTATTTGCGGCTAATCATTTTCGAGAACAAATTGCGTAATTCTCTGTTCGGTATTGATAATTCGCAATCCCATTCTCCGGGTACTGCTCTGAGATATCCTGTAACAGCCAAATGTGAATACATATTGCGGTATTTGCCGAACGTTATTATGGTCTCAACCCTTCCTGAGTCATTATCTCCGGAAATCAAAGTCTGTAGATTCCTGGTTGAGTTGTCGCTTGCTTTCGATATGATGTCATACAGTTCTTTTTCGCTGCCGTCATCCGCCCAATAAGGTCCGGATTCGAAATTATTCCGGACATAGTTCAGTATACTCCAGGGGTTGAAAACTTCAGATTCATTGAAACGGTAACCTCCGTACCACTCTTTTGCTTCCTCATATTTCTCAGGATGACCGTAATCGGCACAGATCTGTTTCACTTCATTTTCAGTGAAACCGTACATCTCTCCGAAATCGGTATTGAGAATATCGTCTCTCATTACGTTATTTAATCCGCCGAAATCATTGGCCATCATTACCTGGGCGATACCTGTCATTACACCCAATTGTTTGGAAGTACTCGCTTTAAGCAGCCGTTCCAGAACAGACCCGAGGAATGATGTGATTTCACGGCGGAGCTCTTTGTCTTCTGTGCATTTAACCGTGGCATCGTAATCGTCAATCAGCACTACAACCTTGGATTCGTGGTGTTTTTCCAACATACGACACAGTTTACTC
>CAVFUJ010000046.1:0-9342 GCA_963625795.1 Anaerovoracaceae bacterium | reverse complement strand
GGGAGAATCAGACCGTCCCGCAGAATCCTCCCTCATAATAATAAGTAATCTGAATAATCAGCGGCAGATGCCGTTCCCTTTATATAGGGTTTCATAAATGACATCCGCGGAGTTATAATCTTGGCAGTTTACAAGAATTCGTCCAACAAGATGCCTGCAGGAAGAGATCAGTCAAACGGTTCGAACCCGAACAACTCGAGGACCGGACCGTCACCGAATTCGCAGAAGGGCAAAGTGAGGACGAAAGAGGCTACCAAGAGGCAGTCCATGCTCAACACCCATAAGATCGCACCTTTCAAGTACGATATGAATGAGATTTTATCGGGCACACAGATGGACGAAGCCAAGGCATCCGCTTTTCTTGCAACACTGATTGCAAAAGCATCCCGTCTTTCCACCAAAGAGGCGAAAGAGTTCGTAAGGGGTTTCATGGACACCGGCGACCTCACCAAAGAGGAATGCGACAAAATCAACAGACTCATGGACAAATACAGCAAATACCGCTGATTTTCCGCAGATTTTTCTCCGCCTAAACGCCTTTTTCTTCATCAGATTGTTCTGCTATATAATACCCTAAGTTGATTTCAGGGTAAAATTTCATTTTTTGCAACATTGTTTCATTAATATCTAAATAATGAGATTATGTTGAAAAATATGGGGTTTCAGACGGTATAAATGAAACAAAGTTGCATTTTTTAGTCAATTACCTATATATATCGAAGAAGGTCTATACCCCTTCGGGATTACAATGGGCTATGAAGAATTATTCCCACAAAACGACATCAAAGGCTGGCATGCAAATGCAGCCAAGAGGTTCGCGAGTCCTTTCGTAGACAACTACCACGACAGAATCGATGTGGATCCTATCATCCTTTCGAACGCTGCCGTGCACTGCGGTTTCACGATCAGGGACTTCTACGAGAAACCCGAACTCGGTATCCACAGCGTCGGATACATCTCAGAACTTTTCGACCTTCTGCCGGTTACACACTGGTTCTTCTCACTCCCGTGGATCAGAGATCTCGGTATCACACTGGAGTACAAAGACACACTGCCGCCGGTCTCCACAGGACCCATAATAAGTGAGCCTGAGGAAGTCGAGAAACTCGAGCCTATCTCCAAAGAGAAGCTCAAGGGCGGAAGCACAGACACTCTGTTCCACAACCTTTACGGCTACGTTCAGAAGAACCTCCCCCACACACTCGTTCCTATCTCCTACGGTTTCGACCTTGCAGGAGCAGGTGCAGAACTGTGCGGTGTCGAGAACTTCATCATGTGGACCTTCACAGAGCCTGACATTGCTCACAAGCTCCAGAGCGTCTACGTAGAGACATCCATCAACGGAGCAGACCTCCTTTCCGATACATACGGAATGGCTATGCTTATCGTCGGATCGGTTCTCGCAAACAACGATATCTTCTCGGATGAAATGGTCGAGGAGTTCTCTGCGAAACTCATGCACCACTACGTGGACCAGTGTTTCAGAAGAGGAGCAGGACCTCAGATCTTCTACCACCTCTGCGGTAACCACGAAACCGACTACAAGGTGTTCAAGAAGAACCTCGTATGGTCACCCTTCAACGTTCTGCACATCGGTTACATGGGACAGAAAGAGTTCCCGACAGCAACACTGAAAGAGGAATTCCAGGATGTCACAACCATCATGGGATCGGTCGATACCAAACTCATGATCCAGGCCAACCCGAAGAAAGTCTACGACAGGGCAAAGGAAACACTCCTTGCCGGACGTGACGCAAAGAAGGGTTACATCCTCGGTACAAGCTGTGAGACGCCTCCGTACACCATCCCCGGACAGCTCCTTGCACTTACAAGGGCAGCCAGAGACTTCGGTACATACGGAACATGGTGAGGTGAGATAAATGGCTACAATTTCAGCAGCAGTTAAAGAGATCATCGAGAAGAGAGGACTCAAAGAAGAGGACATCATCGGTATCGTCGACGGATGCGGCGACGACAAGATCTTCAACGCAGAGAAGAAAGTCTACCTCGCGAAGAAGGAGATCGGAGAGGCAACAGTCTACGCAATGTTCGACGAATCGGGCGATGTTAAGACCGCATACAGCCACAAGATGAAGATCCTGGACATCGTTCTTCCCGGAGAGGAAGACGCAGGCTGGGTCTACGTCAAGAACGGTCAGCCCCTCAAGAGCGGACACACCAACCTTACGTACCTCGGTGCAACAAGGTCCGGTCCTTCACTCACAGAGCCCGTATCAGGCGAGTCCTGGTTCGAGGAATACCTCGCAGTCGGTGCACTCACCACAGCAGAGGGTCTCTTCCAGCAGAAGAGAGCATAAGCTCAACGGATTTCTGTAAGAAACCATTTTCTATCTTTCCCCAAGGTATCGGGGACAGACGGCGAGCGCCGTCTGTTCCCGGTACCGCACAATTCTCATGTTCTGGCGTACTCCGACCGATGTTCCTATATCGTAGGATATCTATGTGCCGTCCCAAGGGTTTCAATGGCTGAGAAAATCGGAGAGACGGATGCACTGTGTCCTGTGTGCATGAAAACGATCAGGGCAGAGAAAATAGCGGAAGACGACACCGTCTATATTGTGAAGACATGTCCCGAACACGGAACATGGAAGGTAAAAATATGGACGGGCGTGGAGCATTACAAGTATCTCTACGAATTCGCCGCCGTTCCCAAGACTCCGCTGAGATTCGCAGTACCTGAAATGAAAGACTGTCCCCACGACTGCGGACTGTGTAACAAACATCTGCAGCACTCATGTCTCAACGTCGTCGAAGTCACCAACCACTGCAATCTGAACTGTCCTATCTGTTTCGCAACCGCGAACGGATGCGGTTACGATTATCACCCGGACATGGAAACAATCCGCGGTATGTTCCAGACCGTTGTAGATTACGTGAAAAGTCCCAGATGCGTACAGCTTTCCGGAGGAGAACCTACTGTAAGAGACGATCTTCCCGAAATCGTGAAGATGGCAAAGGACATGGGAATCGAGCATATCGAGGTCAACACAAACGCAGTCCGTATCGCCAAGGATATCGAGTATCTCAAGGCACTGAAAGAAGCGGGCGTAGATGATTTCTACATGCAGTTCGACGGTACGAATGATGAGATTTACCTTCAAACCCGCGGTAAAGCTCTCTTCGAACTGAAAGAGAAAGCCATTGCGAACTGTACCGAAGTGGGAATAGGAATCACATTGGTTGTCACCGTCTCACCGAACATCAATCTCGATCACGTCGGAGAGATTGTAAAATACGCAGCAACCAAAGTTCCGACCGTAAAAGGGGTCCACTTCCAGCCGATCTCATACTTCGGACGTTACCCTTCCGATCCCGAAAACAAGGACCGTGTCACAATTCCGGAATTGGCTCATGCAATCGAAGTCCAAACCAAAGGTATGCTGAAAGCGGATAATTTTATCCCGACATCATGTTCCAACGTTCACTGCGATATGAAATCGCTCTCGGTGGTACTTCCGGATCATTCGCTCTTCCCTCTTACCACCATGGCACTCGGACCGCCGAAGAAGACCGACGATGTCGCAGATAAAACAAGGACGGAAGTGTCCCAGTTCTGGAGATTCATTGAGAATTCAATGGACGGAGAAGACGAAAACAGAAGCGACGACGGTTCGTGGAGAACGTTCGTCGCACGTGCGAAAACACATTATCTTACAGTGTCAGCTATGGCATTCCAGGATGTTTGGACCGGAGAAACCGAAAGGTGGGAACGCTGCTGCATCCATGTCGTAACTTTGGACGGAAAACTGATTCCGTTCTGTCTGTTCAACGTCACCAACAACGAAGGAGAGGCGCTGTACAGGAAAAAGACATTCTGTCAGTAAAAATGTGAATAAGATGCGGCCGTCCGTTAGGTGACGGCCGCAGTAAAATCATCTTCTGTAATATCCGAAAGAGTTGTGGTAGTTTCCTACGACTCCTCTCATGTAGTTCGACAGGAATTTTTCCTTCTCTTTCGTGTTGACGATGAATCCGTTGATCGGGAATTCCTTATCGCAGTGGATGCATCTTACGAATTTACAGTTCTTGTTTGCCTGAGGACATGCTCTGCAGGCGATGGCCCTTGATTGGAAAAGACTGAATTCCTTTCCGCAGTTGGGACATGTGAACCTATGTGTCGAAGAGAGCAACTGAGGTGTAACACCCGCTCTTGCCATCTCTGGTGTCAAGGTCATAATCTAATCCTCCTTACACCCTATAATATGAGGCAGTATTTACGTTGAACGGGAAGTGTTCCCGGTTATAACGTGTCAGTCTCCGAAAATGTATCATTTTCGATGTGCTGGCTCTGAGAATATTATTTATGACAATATTATAATGCCGAATCTATGGGCGCATGGGAAGCGATGAAGATATTCATTGTCAGACGCAGGCTTCTGTCGAATATGATTCCGGACGGATGCGAGACTCCTTTGGAAGAATGGATGGCAGTCAAGGCACGTATGGCTTTCAAGAAGAACAGGGAACTCCGCGACCGCATAGGAAAGAAGACTTTGGATGAAGTCACAAGAGACGATTTCAATGAGTACCAGTTATTCCGTTTCAGAGAGCAGATGAAGTACGTTGAAGCCAATTCTCCGTACTACAGAAACAGATTCAAAGACGCAGGTGTCAGACCGGAAGATATCAACACCTGGGACGATTTGGAAAAAGTGCCGTTTACAGAACCTTCGGATCTTGCCGAGAACTCGATGTATTTCTATGCCGTTTCAAGAACAAAAATGGCAACGGAATTCACCACAACCGGTACTACGGGACACAGAAAATTCATCGGATATACGACAAACGATCTTGTTTCGAAGATAGATATCGTCGCTTCCGCACTGAGAAACGTGGGAATGAAACAGGGCGATTCGCTGCATGTGATGTTCCCTCTTGTCGCCGCATGGGATCCGAGTCTGATTATGGTCGGAGCCTGTAAGATTCTCGGTTACGGGTCATCGGTATGTTCCGATGCGGATGTGAAAAAACAGTATGAGATTATCAAAGATTCCCATTCCACATACATTATCGGATTACCGTCGTTCATCTACCGTGTCACGACACTCATGGGCGAAGGATACGATTTAAAATCTCTGGGAATAAAGAAGATTATCTCCACTTCCGAACCTCTTTCCGAGAGTATGAGGAAGATTCTCGAAGATGCGTGGGGATGCAAAGTCCTCGACGTATGGGGTATGACGGAGTTCGGATTGGCCTGTGCGGTTGAATGCGACGAGCAGAACGGACTGCACACGGATGAAGCGAATCTTCTTTTCGAAGTGATAGATCCGAATACACTGAAACATGTGCCAGACGGTGAAAAAGGAGAGTTGGTTGTAACGTCTCTGAACGCCGAAGGAACAGTACTGATAAGATACCGTACGCATGATATAGCTGCAATGATCGCACCTCCCTGCGGATGCGGAACGCACTTCAACAGAAAACTGATGAAACCTTCGGGAAGAATGGATCTTCAGTTCAAGATAGGTATGGGTCACAAGATCTATCCCGTTCTGTTCGACGAAGCGGTATTCATCGACAAATCCGTGGTGGATTATCAGGTTACGATAACCAAGGAAGGATTCAGGGATTTGCTGACATTCGATATCGAAACCGCATCTCCTTCGGATGAATTGGCTGAGAAAATAATCAAAGCCGTCAGTGAGATTATGGAAATCTCCGAAGGTATTGAGGAAGATCTCGTCGCTGCACCCAAAGTAAACTTCGTCGACGTAGGCACAATGCAGTACGCCGTTAAAGCGAAGAAGATTATCGACCGCAGAGAAACCTACGATTGATTCAGAGGCCTTTAGCTGCGGCGATGACACTTTTCAGAGTGTTGTCGTCGCGGCAGTTCTCGATGAATGTACCTGTGACGATAATGTCCGCACCCGCTTCTCTTGCTGCGGATGCTTTCTCGGGAGTGTTGATTCCTCCTCCGATGATGAGAGGTACTTCCAACTCATTCTTCACGGCACGGATCATTTCGGGGCTTACAGGAACATCCGCACCGCTTCCCGCTTCGAGATAAACAAGACTCATCCCGAGCATCTGCGCTCCGAGTGCGGCACCTACTGCGCCGGGGATATCGTCTCTTTTGATAAGTTTGGCTTTACCGACTTCGCCGACTTTCATTCCCGGCTCTACGATAATGTAACCCATCGAAATCGATTCAATTCCTATTTTCTTGATAATGCTTGAAGCGTAAATCTGAGCGCCCATGACCCATTTGACATCCGTCGAGTTAATCATGCTCATGAAGTAGATTGCATCGCATTTCGTCGATAATGCATGCGGGCCCGCAGGGAAATAAATCGTGGGGAGTCCCGTTGCTTCTTTGATAGCAACTGCGGTTGCATCTACATTCTCGGTTGTGATTCCGGTGGAACCGCCGATCATAATCGCATCGGTTCCTGCGTTTTTGCAGTGCAATGCGATAGCGGCAGCCTCTTCGGGTGTCTGTTTATCGGGGTCGAGAAGGGTCATGTGCATGGTGCCTTTCTTTGTTCCGTTCAGTATGAAGTCCTTGACCGTCATCAAATCGCTCCGAGTATGAATGCGACCAAAGCCACCAACATAGCATATTTTGCCGTTTTCTGTGACTTATGTGGGTCGTTGAAAAGGATGAATGCGGCGTATATAAACATTGCATCTGCGATCAATACTGCGTAATACAGGTTGCTGAAGTGGCCTTCGACGATAGGAATTATGCTCAGACACGGCCCGATTATGAAGAATGCAGCTGCGATAATTCCCGCATTTTTACGGCCGACGGACATAGGAAGTGTCTTCCTGTCTTTGTCTCCGTCCATATCTTCGATGTCTTTGACAATCTCTCTTCCTATATTCACACAGCCTGCCATGACTGCGAGTTCCACACATCTGTCGATGTTGTTGCAGATGCTTCCCCCGAGAAGGAAAATCATTCCCGTGAGTACTGCGATTGTAATGTTTCCGATGAGTCCTCTCTGTTTGAGAACCATTTCATAGGAAATCATGAGAACTGCCGCAATTATCACAATTGCAATCGAAACCGGATCTCTCAGAAAGAACGAAAGAATACAGGCGATGACCATTGCGGAAATTCCCGCGTATAACGCTTTCTCCGGTCTGAGTCTTCCCGAAGGAATCGGTCTTTCGGGATGGGATACTTTGTCCGTTTCCCTGTCGATGTAATCATTGATGGAGTTCCCGCCTGCGATGAAGATGACTACGATAACACACGACAGCAGTACATTGACCCAGTGATCGACAATGCCCGTTCCCGATGCAACGAAAGCAGAGGCGGCGATACCGATGATACCTATGATGCCGTTCCCGAGTCTGAACAGATCGAGATACTCCTTCATACTCCGTCCGATAATATCTGCTGTTATAATTGTTTCCTGAACGTGTGGTAGTGTCTGGAGAGTGAGCCGTGAACCTTCTGCACGAACATGCTTTCAAGCTCCAGCGTATCGCTCTGTATCGGGTGCGGAAGAACAACGCCTGCGGCTGCTCCGGGTTTGAGTGTTTCGGCGATGGATTTCATGCCTCTGGCATATATGCTTTCGATGTCTTCTCCCCCGGTGCAGGTGGACCTTCCGTAAGGCGGATCGCATGCGACTGCATCGACTTCCCCGAATCTGCCGTGGATTTCGGATATATCCAAAACATCCTGGTCGTAAAGTTCCAGACCGTAGAAATCCATATTTTCCTGCGTACCTGCGATCATCTCGGGATCGAAGTCGGATGCAATTGCTTTCATTCCCATGAAAGCCGCCTCAATTACGATTCCTCCGGTTCCGCAGAACGGATCGAGTACGGTTCCGCCTCTTTTCACGCCGGTGAGATTGATCAACGCTCTTGCGTACCTCGGATGTAAGGAAATAGGCGAGAAGAACGGTCTTTCTCCGACTTTACGTGTTTCGAGGATGTTTCTGTCGATTACTTTCTCGGAAAGATACACGTGAATGCGGTCGCTCATCAGAATGAAGACTTCCTGATCGGGATTTTTGAGTTTTACGTCATTGTTTTTGGAAAGTGCCTTTCCGAGTTTTCTGATGACATCCTGTGAATCGATGTCTCTCATCATCCCTTCGAATCTCTTACACCTGACGGCGAATGAGCCTTCGGGAATTGTGAGATTCTCAAAACCCGATAAATCATCGATATCGAATGAGCCTAAAAGACGGCCCATTCTGTGTGTCAGGGATATGCGGTCTGCGATAGGCTGCAGACATTCTTCGTCAAAAGATGCGATGACATAGCCGGGGCCCTGTGCGTCAACTGTGTGATCGGGTGCTTCCGTCTCGACACATTTGATGGCCTCGGCTGTGCACATCGACTTGTGTTCGCCTGACAGTTCGAAAAGATAAGGGAGCTTCACGCCCCCTCTCATCCTTTCTTAGTCTTTAATACCATCTTCGGTGACCATGAACACCGCCTCTCCTTCCGGAAGGTTCGGTGAGTCGATGAGTCTTGCGACTCTCTTTCCCGCCTTTCCTTTGCGGAGGTAGATACGGAATGTCGCGGTGTGTCCGACGATATGTCCTCCGATAGGCCTTGTGGGGTCTCCGAAGAACGCATCGGGCTTTGCCGCAACCTGGTTCGTGACCACAATCGCTGCGTTGTTGAGCGTAGCGAAGTTGAGGAGATCGTGCATGTGTCTGTTCAGCACCTGCTGCCTCTCCGCCAACGCACCCCTTCCGACGTATTCGGCCCTGAAGTGCGATGTCAGGGAATCGACGATCATGAGCCTGATCTTCTTCTCTTCGGCAAGCTGTGTTGCTTTCTCGACGAGAAGAACCTGGTGCTGTGAGTTGAATGCCCTGGCCACATGAATCCTCCTGAGCGTCTCCTGGGGGTCGACGCCGAGGTAGGTTGCCATCTGAATGATCCTCTCGGGCCTGAACGTGTTCTCGGAATCGATGATTACGACATCGGAATCCAATCCGCCCATCTCCTCGGGGAGAGTGGCGTTCACTGCGAGCTGGAAACAGATCTGTGTCTTGCTGCTTCCGAACTCTCCGAAGAACTCCATTATCGACTGGCTTTCTACGCCTCCGCCGATGAGTTCGTCCAATGCTTTGGAACCTGTCGTCAGTTTGGTTATCTGCTTGCGTCTTTCGAGAATGTCCTCTCCGGTCTCGAATCCGCCGATATCAGCGCATAACTTCGCTCCTTCGATGATGTCCATTGCCTTCTTCTCGCCGATCTCGCATTTTTCCGAGAGATCTGCCGGCGATGCTACGGCAATGGCCATGATGTCCGAGTAACCCGCTTCTTGGAGTTTTTCTGCTATGGCTGGTCCTACTCCTGGTATGTCTTCAAGGGTCTTTGTGGCCATTGTATAATCAC
>CAVFUJ010000045.1:0-9553 GCA_963625795.1 Anaerovoracaceae bacterium | reverse complement strand
CGTGCAAGAGCGCCTTTGCTTTTGAGAACGTATATCCTGAACGGTTGGGTGTCTCTTGCAGTAGGTGCGACCCTTGCAGCCTCCAGAATCATTTTGATTTTGTCATCTTCGACGGGTCTGTCACTGTATTTTCTTACAGAATATCTCTGCCTGATCAATTCCGAAAAGTCGGTTCCGCACATGACACTGCGTACACACTCAAAGATGATAATCTCTTCCGTATTCATGCATAATTTTTATCTTAAGAGCGTTAAGATGCCGAATATAAGGTCTACATATAGTAGAATCGTAGAATGTATTATATCCTACTTGTTACGATACTCGTAAGGTAGAAAGCCGAGATACCGAACGGCTGTAGGAAGAACGAGAGAAGTATTGCTGTTTATCCGAAGAGTTGGAGGGTAATTTTTCGATAACAGCATTTTGATCTCGCTGAATGGGTGTATTTCGTCCTGCGACTGCGGTATCCGAACGGTGATAGTGAATTCGATATTCGCAACCGTTGCGTTCGGCGTTTGGGGATCCGGAACGTAGACAGGGTCACCCTATAGAAAAAAAGGAGGAACAGAATGAAGAAAACAAAGATGACTGTGTTGATGATAGTTGGCGCTTTGCTGTTAGTCGTAGCGGCAGGCTTCGGTTTCGCAGGCGATATAATATTCTGCACACTCCTCTGTGTCATAGCATTCTGCTGTCTGCTCAGAGTGGAAAACATCAGAACAAGCAGTGACTACAAACCCTCAAAGAAAGACGACGAGACGTCGTGATCTGAAAACGATTCGTTTCAATTGAAAATTTCAGGGTGTGTTCGGATTCCCGAACACACCTCTGTTTTCTGTTTTAATTCAGCTTACCGTATTCCTCATCGGAAACAGGTTCGCACCATTCATTACTGGTTTCTTCTCCGGGACATTCCGCTGCAATGTGAGAGAACCAACTGTCCTTCGCCGCTCCGTGCCAATGCTTTACATTCGCGGGAATGGTGACAACATCTCCGGGATGAAGTTCACGAGGCTCTTTGCCTTCTTCGACATACCAACCGCGGCCGTCGACACACAGTAAAATCTGTCCTCCGCCGGATTTTGCGTGATGAATGTGCCAATTGTTACGGCATCCCGGTTCGAAGGTGACGTTTGCCATGAAAACGGTTTTCTGCGGATCCGTAAGAGGTTTCAGATATGAATTTCCCGTGAAGAATTTTGCATAGGCTGTATTCGGCTCTCCGAGTCCGAACATACCTCCGCACTTTCCGTCATCGTCGGAATAGACTTCGAGAGCTTTCCTGAAAGCGGCCCATGCGTTCGGCCATCCGGCGTAGAATGCGACATGTGTCAGAATACCTGCCATTTCGTCTTTTGTGACACCGTTCTCCTTTGCGGAACGGAGATGGTATTCGAAGGAAGAGTCGATCATTCCTTTTGCGACGAGTGTCGTGACCGTCAGCATAGAACGGGTTTTCGGACTCAGAATATCATCCGACCATACCTCTCCGAACAGTACATCGTCGTTGATTTCCGCAAATTTCGGTGCGAAATCACCTAATGCATCTCTTCCTGCCGTCTGTTTGATCTTCATACAGGTGCCTCGTTTGATGATGATTATGCTGATTCTCTGTGTTCTATAAACGTTTAATGTCCCGGGACAAAGTGAGGACAAAGTGAGGACAAACTGAGGACAAAGTGAGGACAAACTGAGGACAAACAGGGATGTAACAGGGATGTAACAGGGATGTAACAGGGATGTAACAGGGATGTAGATAGGGTTGTAGAATTGTAGACAGGAAGAGCTAGGATAAAACTAGGATAAAACTAGGACAAAACTAGGATAAAAAATCAATCGATTTGTTTTTATTAACACCATCTACGGGATTTCAACAGCAATAATTGAGAAATATAGTTTCTGAAACGCCTTTGTAAATCCAATAATTGCGAATTTGTACTCTCTGATTAACTTGATAATATTACAAACCGACAGTTCTTTGGCGGACCTGCCGGGATTCGAACCCGGGTCAAGAGCTCCGGAGGCTCCAATGCTATCCAGGCTATACTACAGGTCCAATTAAATAAGAAGAACAGGAAGGAGTTGGGAAGGTAAGGGGTTTAGCCCGTCGATGAACCGGGCGATCCTGAGTCTCCGCTTGAGAGGGAGGAGACCGAATGAAGATTTTCCTTCCTTACTCTTTCTTCGTGAACTCGGTGTATCCGCATTTTCCGCAGGATACACGGTCACCGTGTGTTGCCATGAACACACCGGGTCCGCACTTGGGGCAGACGGGTTTTGTCCTCGCTCCGTCCTTGTATGCGTCTCCCTTCTTGACTGAACCTTTCTTGGGTGCTGCTTTCGCTGCCATTTAAATCACTGTCCCTCTTCGGCCTCGGGTGCCTTGTATTCGGGCTTCTGGATGCCGTTCCTCTTGAGGATGTATTCGGGCTCGATTGCCTGTGCGTCCTCTTTCGTTGCGTATACTTTTGCGTAACCCTTTGAGAGTCCGCTGCCGTAGACGGTGTCGATGTTGTTGAGGACGACTGTGTCCCTCTTTGCATCCAGTTTCTTTGCGAGCTCATCCACTACCGCTCCTTTGCTGGGTGTGGATTCGCCCTTGTGGTCGATCGTGAAACGAACCTCTGTCCTCTTAAGGAGAAGGTTCTCTTTCTTTTCGTTGATTTCCATCTTCATTCGAAGTCCTCCATCATATCCCAGAGCTGTTTTACCCTGGTGCGGATGTTACTGTCTGTGGTGACACGCATCATCCCTTTGCCCGGCCAACCGTAGATTATCTCGTATCCGTCGGGAGAGTGGAGAATACACGGCATCAGCGCCAGATCCTCTTCCCCTTCGACACGGATTATCTCCGGCCCTCCGGTAACTGCGTTTTTTACGGCATCTTCAAGCTCGCGGGTTACCGTACCCGCAGGATTGACGACGACCTTCTCTTCCAGCCTGTGACTTTCGACATAGGCGGCGAACCCGGTCATCTCATGTCTCTCCGTATATCCGTCGTAGACGGACAGGAGAGGCACTATGCCGTTCCTCCTCACTGTCAGCGATACCACATCGCCGACTGTGATCATTTTTTGAGCGTCAATGTGTTTGAGTTCCGCTTCTTCCAAATCCCTGCCTATAGGTTCCTTGAAGGCCTGTATCTTTCCTTCGGGAATCCTGCGGCCGGACATCCGGATCAGCGCACCCTGAGGGCGTATTTTCCGTTTGCGGAAATGCCCATCTGTCTGGCGATATCGGATTTCTCGTAGTCGATGATTACGAGGTAACCCTGCCATTCTTTGGAGGTCTGTCCGCCGCAGCGGGGACATTTGTCGTCTTCCGAGATGAAGCTGCACTGTTTGCATGCTTTGTAGACGGGTCCGACCATCAGGCCTCAGCCTCCTTCTTCCTTCTGTCTTCCTCGATCCAATCGAGTCTTCCGAGACCGGGCTGGCGCATGGTGAGTCCGATCTTACTGTCCTGAGGATTCTTCTCGTTGAGGTCGATACTTACGATTCTTGCTCTGACAATATCTCCGATGTTGAGTGTCCTTCCGGTATCCTTACCGACAAGTCTCTGATTCTCCGCATCGATATCGACACGGTCGTCGAGGACCTGACTCACGTGGAGCAGTCCGTCAAGGGGACCGAATCTTACGAAAGCACCGAATTTTACGATTTCGACGACTTCTCCCTCGATAATTTCGTTCTCTTTGGGTTTGAATACGAGCTGGTTGAACCTTACGGTCTGGTAAACCGCTCCGTCTCCGTGAACGATACGTCCGGGTCCCAGAGTCTCGACATCCTGAACGAGAATTGTGATTTCCTTGTTGGGTCCGATCTGTCCTTCGAACGATTCCCATGTAAGGGAGTCTATGACCTTGTCGATGTCTTCGCCAAGATCTGCTGGAGGTATGCGCACTACCCTCTCGGCCTGTGTTATCATGTACATAGGATATCCTCTTGAATAATGTCGGAGATTAAAGCCCTCTTATATAAAAGTGATTACACGCACACGCGTGTCAGTATAATAGGATAAAAGGGAGAGGGTGTGAACCCTCTCGGTTTATTCGGTTCAGAGGTACAGAATCGCTGTGACCAGACAGATGGTCGAGAGCAATTTGACGAGAACGTGGATCGAAGGTCCTGCGGTGTCCTTGAAAGGATCACCGATTGTGTCACCGACAACTGCTGCTGCGTGTGCGGGTGACTTCTTTCCTCCGTGTGCACCGGTCTCGATGTACTTCTTGGCGTTGTCCCATGCTCCTCCTCCGTTGTTGAGGAAGTTTGCCATGAGGATACCGACAATGGTTGCAACCATGATCAGTCCGCCGACTGCGTAGGGTGCGAGACCCTGGAACTCTTCGGGGAGGCAGTATCTGTACAGAAGACCGAAGACGACAGGAACGAGAATAGGCAGAAGTGCGGGAACAACCATCTGCCTGAGGGCGGATTTGGTTGCGATATCGACACATCTTCCGTATTCGGGCTGTTTCTCGCCGGCCATGATCTTTCCGTCTTTGAACTGTTCACGGACTTCCTGAACCATCTCACCCGCTGCTGTACCGACTGCGCGGATTGCGAGGGATGCGAAGAAGAACACGAGTGCTGCACCGATAAGACCGCCGACGAAGATCAGCGGGTTACCGAGAACGACCTGGTTCATCTCGAAGATGATGGTTGTATCGTTGTGTTCCGCGACAATCTCGAAGAATGCTGCGAACAGAAGGAATGCTGCGAGTGCAGCGGAAGACATTGCGTAACCTTTCGTGAGTGCTTTTGTGGTGTTACCGACGGAGTCGAGCTTGTCTGTCCTGTTCCTGACTTCCTCAGGCTGGTTGGACATCTCCGCGATACCGCCTGCGTTGTCGGTGATAGGTCCGAAGGTATCCTCTGCGAGGATGAATGCAGACGATGCAAGCATCGAAACTGTTGCGATAGCTGTTCCGTAGAGACCCATGGTCATCCTGTATGTGCTGTCGACGATTGTACCTTCGATTGCGAAGTATCCGAGAAGGAATGTCGCAATGATTGCGATACCGATGCAGACGACAGGAATGACTGTCGATTCCATACCGACGGAGAGACCCATGATGACGTTGGTTGCAGGTCCGGATTCGGACTGCTCCGCAATTGTCTTGACAGGCTTGTGGTCTCCTGTGTAGTACTGTGTGACATACACAACGACGAGACCGAGAGCGATACCGACGACACCGGCGATTGCGAACATCCACCAGTTGACCGTGTATGCGAGTGCTCCGATCTGTGTAAGACCTTTGTCACCGTTGAGGAGCCAATAGCACGAGAAGATCATCGTGATAATGACGAGAACCATTGTCACGTAGTAACCGAGGTTGAGTGACTTGATGACGTCTGCTTCATCATCCTTGAGACGGACACAGAAGATACCGATAAGGGATGCGATGAGTCCGAAGGCCATGATGACCAACGGGAGGTAGATGAAGTTGTTGTTGAATGCTCCGAGTGAGGAGAGTTTCACGACTGCGAGACCGATGACCATCGAACCGATGATTTCGGCTGCCGTTGATTCGAAGATATCCGCACCGCGTCCTGCGCAGTCACCGACGTTATCACCGACAAGATCTGCGATAACAGCGGGGTTCCTGGGGTCGTCTTCGGGGATACCGGCTTCGACTTTTCCTACGAGATCCGCACCGACATCGGCTGCCTTGGTGTAGATACCTCCTCCGAGCTGAGCGAAGAGAGCGGCCATCGATGCACCGAATGCGTATCCGACGACTGAGTGGAGTGTTGCGGTCATGTCGCCGTCGCACCAGATGTTGTACACGTAGAAGACTGCGAAGAGACCTGCAAGAGAAAGGACGGAAACTGCGATACCGGAGATTGCTCCTCCGCGGAACGAGGTCTTGAATGCCTCGTCGAGAGAGCGTGTTGCGGCTGCGGCCGTCCTGATGTTCGAATTGACGGAAACCTTCATACCGATGTAACCGGAAAGAATTGAACATCCGGCACCGATGATGAAGGCAACTGCTACCTTACCGTTGAGGTAGTCTTTGAAGTCCTCGCAGAATCCTACTGCGAAGATAATGACAGCGACAACGAGTGCGATGATGACGATGGTCTTGTACTGCCTCGCGAGGTATGCCATTGCACCCTCCTCGATCTTGTCTGAGATCGCCTGCATCTCGGGAGTTCCCTTGTCCTTCGAGAAAATCTGCTTGAAGAACACAGCGGCGATCACCAAGGCGACGACTGCAGCGACAGGTACCATCCACAACAGGTTGTCCATGGTAAACTCAATCATTTTAGTTGACTCCTAAAGTGTTGCTGTCCAACCGAACAACCGTAGTTATATAAAAAGGGTGGGTAAATGCTTTATATAATATGAGAGGGGAAACAGAGGTAAAGGATTCAGGTAAAGCATGCCGGATGATTTGATTTTTCATTCGGAATATGCTGAATTGTGTCTGTGATATGCGGATGAATCGGACACAGTATATGTTATGAATTCCGATGTTTGGCTCATATGAGTTGAAGTTGTTTTGTCGCGGAAATTCCGATTTCGGGTGAACTATATAAGGTGCCATCACATCACTTGATTCATGAAACAACTCCCTGTCGGTGTCCAGGACTTCATAGAACTCCGTAAAACAGACAAGTACTATGTGGACAAGAGTATGCTGATAGGGCAGATACTGAGTCAGAACGATTTGGGCGTTTATCTTTACACAAGGCCGCGCCGTTTCGGAAAATCTCTGAATCTCAGCATGTTGGATGCTTTCTTCAACGTCAAATACAAAGGAAACACATGGTTCGACGGATTGGAAATATCCGAACACCCTGAATTCGATTCCTACAGGAATGCGTTCCCGGTAATCCATCTCGATCTCAAAGAAACTGATTCAGAAGATATGAAAGGATATCTGAATAATGTGAACAATGCCATTCTCAAAGCATACAGAAGTCACATATATCTTCAGAACTGGGACAAACTGACGAAAGATGAGGTAAAACTTTTCGACGATCTCAGTATGAAAACCATCACCCCGGAAGATCTTGCAGTGTCCGTCAGTGTTCTCAGCGAGGTCCTGGAAAGATATCACGGTTCCAAAGCAGTGATACTGATTGACGAATACGACGGTGCGGTAAACAACATCAAAGATGACAATCTGCGTCGCGGAATAGTAGATTTCATCGGAAAGTTAATGTCCCATGCACTCAAAGGGAACAATTCCCTCAAACTCGGTGTTGTGACAGGCATTATGCAGATTACCAAAGAAAATATCTTCAGCGGAGTGAATAACATCTCCAGAAGAGATATATTCGATATTGAATTCGATGAGATGTTCGGTTTCACCAATGATGAAGTGAAACAAATCTGTGCCGATTACGGCCATCCCGAGAAATTCGAGGAGGCAAAGGAATGGTACGACGGATACCGTTTCGGAGATGCCGACATTTACAACCCGTGGAGTATACTGAATTACATTCAGAGGAATTTCAAAGCGGATGCGTATTGGCTGAACACGAACGAGAATTCTGTCGTATTCGACCTCATTTCAAAAGCGGACAAAGAACTCACAGATGAACTGAAAATTCTCGGCTCGGGAGGATCTATCAAAAAAAGTGTCGAGCCTTCCCTGACATTCAAGGATCTCAGCAAACGTAAGTCCATCTATTCACTTATGGCTGTATCCGGTTATCTTAAGGCAGTACCGAGCGATAATCAATACGAACTATCGATACCGAACAGGGAATTGTTCTCGGTATTCTCAAAAACGATCGGCGATATTGTCTTCGACGACTGCGACGGTGCCGATAAACTCGAAGATTTCACCAATGCAATCATGGAAAACGATATCCCGAAGATGAAGAAAACCCTGTACAGCTTCATTGCGGAAACCGTAAGTTCCAGAGTTCTGAACGATGAGCATTCCTACCAGGCATTCATCGCGGGAATGCTCATGAATCTCTGCGGAAGTTATGAGATAAAAGCCGATTTCGAGAACGGAAAAGGATATTCCGACATCATGATGACGAGGAAGAAGGGCATCAGTCCGAACATCATTATCGAACTGAAGAGATCCGAAAATGACGGATGTCTCGAACGCGATGCGAATGCAGCTCTTCGGCAGATTAAAGACAGAGATTATGCACACGGTCTCGAAGGGAAAACAATTCTTTACGGAATCGCATTTTCAGGCAAAGAGCCGTTCATAATCTCCGAAGAAATCTGAATTGTTATGTGTGTCTGTTCGGATGCAATTGCATTACTTTGTCATCCGTCCGCTGAATTTGAGTGAGTATTATAAAGGGTCTGCTGACTTGTTCAATCTATGAAACGGCTCCCTGTCGGCGTTCAGGATTTTGCGGAACTTCGCAAAATGGATAAGTACTACGTTGACAAGAGTATGCTGATAGGGCAGATATTGAGTCAGAACTCCAACGGCGTGTATTCGATTACGAGGCCGCGCCGTTTCGGAAAATCTCTGAATCTCAGCATGTTGGATGCTTTCTTCAATCTCGAATACAAAGGCAATACGTGGTTCGACGGATTGGAAATATCAAAACATCCGGAATATGACAGTTACAAAAACGCATTTCCTGTGATTTACCTTGATTTAAGAGGGAATTCTGAAAGTATGTGCACATTTTTCCTGAATATGAATGATGCCGTATTCGGAGCATACAGAAAACATCTGTATCTCAGAGAATCCGGCACATTGACAGAGGATGAAGAAAAAATCTTCAGCGATCTTACGAATCGTAAGGTTATTCCGCAGATACTCGAAAGATCCATCGGGATTCTTTCAAAAGCGTTGGAAAGATACTACGGTTCCAAAACTGTGATACTGATCGATGAATACGACAGTATAGTAAACAATGTCGAAGACTGTGAACTACGTCAGGAAATAGTTGATTTTATCAGAAAAATGCTGTCATATGCTCTTAAAGGGAACAATTCCCTCCAATTGGGCGTTATGACAGGCATTACCCAGGTAATGTTAAATGACGATTTCGGCGGATTGAATAACGTAATCAGAGACGATATTCTCAACACCGATTTTGGTGAAATGTACGGGTTTACCGAAAATGAAGTGAAACAGATCTGTGCCGATTACGGTCATCCCGAGAAGTTTGAGGAAGCAAAAGAGTGGTACGGAGGTTACTGTTTCAACGAATCGGAAGTCTGCAATCCATGGAGTATACTGAATTACGTTCAGAAAAATTTCAGAACAGGACTCTATTGGGCGGAAACCGGCGGTAACGGGGTGATATACGACATCATATCAAATGCAGATGACGGATTAACCGAAAATCTGAGGACACTCCGTTCCGGAGGTACTGTCACTGAGGAAGTTGACACTTCGGTAACTTCCGACGGTTACATCAACGTTTACTCACTCATGGCAGTCACAGGTTATCTCAGAGCGATACCCAAAGGACAGCTTTACAAATTATCGATACCGAACAGAGAATTACGTTCCGTGTTTTCGTACGGAGAATCCTCCGGTAACACCGAATAACATCAGGTTCCGAAATCATAACAAACGGTGCACATCCGCAGCACCGTATACCTCATACCAGTC
>CAVFUJ010000044.1:0-9582 GCA_963625795.1 Anaerovoracaceae bacterium | reverse complement strand
GTATACCCAAGATGAACGTCAGGATTCCGAATATCAGAATGGAGCCCCATCCTTTATTCGCAATCGGCTCGACTTTTGTCTGCATGGTTCATAATTCCCCCACATCGTAAATAACCGTTGTGATGGATTTCCTTAGTATGTATACTGTATTTCTGTGTATATTGACACAGATTACGGTGTAAATCGGTTTATGAGAAGATTGTTTTCGGATCTCCCAACAGGAATTCTTTCAGTGAGATTGTCACTATGCCGTTGTCGTCTACGGTCCTTTTTAATCCGTGTCTCACGATGATTATTTTCCTGAATGAATCGTCGATTTTCAGAAGAGGTTTTCTTATCTGTTTTTCTTCTTCGTCACCGCAGAGAGCGTTTGCTGTTTGGATGTAGTATCTCTGATTTCCTTTGTTTATGACAAAATCACATTCGAGCTGTTTTCTTACGTAGGTTCCGTTCTCTTTCCTTTCGTTGACTTCCACGACACCTACGTCGACGGAGAATCCTCTTATGCAGAGTTCGTTGTAAATGACATTCTCCATAATATGTGTGTATTCCGACTGTCTGAAATTCAGACGTGCGTTTCTCAGACCCAGATCGGTAAAATAATACTTCGACGGGGTGTTGATGTATTTCTTTCCCCTGATATCGTAACGTAAGGATTTTCTTATTACGTAGGCATCTTCCAGGTACCCGAGATAATCTCTGATTGTATTCGGGGAAACGGAGACGTTACCGACGGTCCTGAAAGTGTCGGTGAGTTTCTGAACGTTTGTTAATGAACCGATTGACGATGAGATTACATTCAGTAATTCTCCGAGAATTTCATCGTTTTTTATTCCGTTTCTTTCTTTGATGTCTTTTATGTACGTTTTACTGAAGAGATCTTTGAGATAACCCATCTTCTCTTCTTCGTCTTTTTTCGAGAGTACTAATGGCATACCGCCGAAGGTGCAGTATTCTTCCCATGCTTCGTCGAAATCGGTTCTTGTTCCGTAGAATTCTCTGAAGGAGAGGGGATTAAGATGGATTTCATCGCCTCTTCCCCTGAATTCCGTGATTACGTCTTTGGAGAGAAGATGTGAATTGCTGCCGGTGACGTATACATCGGCGTTTTTTATGTGAAGGAATTCATTGAGTACGGGTTCGAAACCGTCGCACATTTGGATTTCGTCGATTAAAACGTAGTATTGCTTTTCATCGGTAATTTTGGATTTGACGTATCTGCAGAGTTCATAGCGGTCGCGCTGTTTCTCGAAGCTTATTCTGTCAAGTTCCACGGTGATAATATGATCTTCATCGATTCCCTGTTCGGTAAGATATTTTCTGAATATGTTGAAGAGCAGATACGATTTGCCGCAGCGTCTTATTCCGGTGATAATTTTCACCATGCCGTTGTGCATTCTGCTTATCAGTTTGTTCAGATAGAAGTCTCTGCCGATCATGATCAATTCCACTGAAGATTTTTGCAATAATTGTATTTTTCTTCAGTTAAAAATATTTTTGTTCGGGAATACTGTTTTTTATTGAGGATTTCGATGTAAAAATGATTGGATAAGTCGGTTTTGTATCTGACAGGGAGAATAAATCAACTGAAGATTTTTGCAATACTTGCAAAAATCTTCACTATAACAGAGCAGACACGGATGAAAATTCAGAGCTTACGCTCAAAGAAACAGAAAATCAAAAGTGGCGGGCCTGAAGGGATTCGAACCCTTGGCCGCTCGATTAAGAGTCGAGCGCTCTACCTAGCTGAGCTACAGGCCCCGTCAAAACCTCCAATAAACTCATCCCATATAAATGTTCGTCCATTGTATCAGCGTGATTTTCCGTGGACTGGGTGTAGGTGTGGATGTGACACATTTACGCATCGGAAGCCACGTGAAGCCGATGATAAGTAATATATCAACATCCGACGATAACGTGTGCATGGGACACTTCAAAGTAAGGGACATCATGACGACTGACGTCGTAACTTTATCGCCGACCAACACCGTGAGAGAAGCAGTAAGAAAACTTGCGGTAGAGAACCTGACGGGTGCACCGGTGGTCGATGACGACAACCACATGGTCGGAATCGTAAGTCAGAATGATATCCTCGGCCTCATTTTGGCGTATGACGCAAAACTGAGAAAGAAGGGTACCGCAACGGAGAATCTTTTGGCATCATATATCGACGGCGAGAGCAGCGGAGATCCAGAGATCGACAAAGCCACCGAAGATATCGCAAACACCAAAATCGGAGACATTATGATCCGCACAGTTCTCATGACAAGTCCGGACGATCTTGTTATGTCTCTGCTGAAATCCATGGTTGACATGGATGTGAGCCGTGTTCCCGTTGTTGACAGGGGAGTGCTTCTCGGAATTGTCACGAGAGGAGACATTCTCTTTACGATTTACAAGAAGAAACTGATCTGAGCCTAAGGCGTTAAGATGACCGTCGAGGTACATGTACTCGCAAGCGGCAGCGACGGTAACTGTACCGTCGTGAAATACGATGACAGAGCTGTAGTCATAGACGCAGGTCTGAGCGGTAAGAAGTTAATGTCGCTGATGGATCTGAACGGTTTGGACAAAGATTGTATTGAATCTATTCTCATAACTCACGAACATTCCGATCACATTTCGGGTGCGGGAATACTTGCGAGGAAGTTGGATGTGCCTGTCATGTGTAACGAAAGAACATTCAACGCGAGTAATCTGGGTAATGTGAAATATTCTCCCGTTTCGATGATGAATCCGTTCGAAGTTGCGGGGATGAAAGTTATGGCTTTACCTACATCCCACGATGCAGCCGAACCCTGTTCGTATTTTCTGGATGCAGACGGATTCAAAGTACTGATTGCGACGGACACGGGAATGATTACGTATCCCGTCGAACACGCTTTGGAAGAAGCGGATATTGCTTTGATCGAATCCAATTACGACAAAAGAATGCTCGACGAAGGGCCGTATCCGATCAGTCTGAAACGTCATATCGACAGCAATCTGGGTCATATGTGTAACGTTGCTACGGGAGAGGTTCTGAAGAGAACTATAGACGGAAATCCGCACAGGAAGATTTTCTTAGCACACCTGAGCAGACATAACAACGAACCGGATATTGCAAGAGAAACCGTTTCGATAATAACGGGAATCAAAAGATTCCAGATAGACTGTCTGGAATACAAAGGCGATACGCGCATCATGCACGATTGATTACTTTCGCCAATCCTCTGTTTACGAGAACTTTTGCCAATAAACCGGGAAGACGTACCACATCTTCTTTCTTCAGATTGTACGTACGGTCGATTCCCGAGATTTCCTGTTCCAAATCCGAAGTCATGCGGATAAGTGTCAGCGACATCGGATCGATATCATCTGTTTCTTCCTTTACTTCGGGAATCGGCGTTTCAATAATCTTTTCGGAAGGAATCTCCGCAGGAACATCTATTGTGATGTTACGCGGATCTTCATCCTCATCTTCGGGTATTTCGGTAAATTCAACATCCAACGGAACCGCATTGGATTCCGCTACCTCGATAACTTCGGTCTGAGGTACCTCGGGATCTTCCGTAACATTCTCAACAGTCTTTCCGATAACCGTGGGCTGTTCGATCGGAGGTTCGGGAATGACATCCGGCTGTGTGATGTCGGGAATAACTGCGGTTTTCTTCCTTTCGAGAAGATTCCAATGTGCTTTCGCCGCTGCGTATAATGTGTCGTAAAGTTCCTTTTCCTCGGGTGTGAGGGTATCGGTGATGTTGTCCGCACCCATTCCTCCTCTCATAGCCAGGTCGAAGATTTTCTTCATACGTTTCTCTGTGACATCTTTCATCGCTTTGAGTGTCTTTCTCTTCTTATCGGAAGCACCTTCGAAGAGAATAGAATCCGCATTCGAACGGATTATTTTCTCGCACTCTTTGCATTTTTTTTCATAAAGAGCTGCCATTGCGGGATACAGGTCCTTTCTTACCGATGTCAGGCTTCCGCTGCCTGCTTCACTCCTGCTTATCGACGTAAGGTCGCCGTATTCCAATTCACCTTCTTGGGCGGGCACGTCCGCTCCAACGGAATGTCTGTATTTTATGTTTGGGTATTTTCGGAATTGAGAGAACAGACTGTATCGCCTTATACCATGACATCTATGGTTATTCATGGATGTATCCGAGGCTTTGCGCAGTGTCGGAGGGGGCACGGAAATCGAAATCACCGTGTCTCCGAGATCGGACAGGTCGGGTATCGAAGGTATCGATGAGTGGAGGAAAAGAATCATCGTAAGAGTGAAAGCACCTCCTCTCGACGGCAGAGCGAATAAGGAAGTCGAGGATGTTTTCCGTGAATCTCTTAAATGTAAATGCTCCGTGACAAAAGGACAGACAAGCAGACAGAAGACCGTTTTTGCGGAGAATGATGTGAATACCGTAACAAAATATCTGAGGGATATCATTGAATGATTCGCAGAGACTGGAGATTATGGGAGAAATTCTCGATAAAATTCAGATGATGTCTTCGGAATATATTGTGTTGATCGAAGGTAAGAACGATCTCAAAGCCCTGAAGGCTCTGGGTCTTAATGTCGAGACGATAGAGGTACAGAGGGACGGAGGACCGCTGAAAGCGGCGGAAGCCGTTTACAATATGGGAAAGAAGGCAATCATTCTCACGGATTGGGATGACAAAGGAGACATTCTCGCAAAAGAATTGTCTTTACAGCTTTCCGCACTCTGTGTTCCGTACGATCTTTCAATCCGTAAGGAACTCGGAGAAGTCTGCATTAAAGACATAAAAGACATCGAAAGTCTGTATTCTCTGTACAACAGGTTGGACCGTCTGCGCACACCTTATAAGTGAACGATTTATAGCGATGGACGATGAGCAGTCCGTTCTTCACAGTCATCGAGGGTATAGACGGGTCGGGAAAGACCACGGTCATCGCAAAGATGAAGGAATTCATGGAATCTTACGGCCGCAAGGTGAAGATTACCGCCGAACCTACGAAAAGTGCGATAGGAGATCTTGTCGCTTCTTCGGACAGTCTTCCTCCCGAGGCCGAGGCTCTGCTGTTTACGGCAGACAGGGCGTGCCATACCAAAGACATCATTCAGTGGATGGATGACGGATTCGATGTTATTTCGGACAGATATTACGCCTCGACATTGGCGTATCAGTCCGCTTCGGGTATGGATTACGAATGGCTGTACGCGGTCAATTCAGGTGTTATAAGGAAACCCGATGTTCACATTCTTCTGGATATAGATCCGAAAGTATCTCTCGAACGTGTGAACAAGAGAGGGGAATCCGTAAGCAGATTCGAGCATCTGGAATATCTGAAAAAAGTAAGGGAAGTCTATCTCAAAACGGCTGAAAGATTCGACCTTACGGTAATAGACGCATCGAGACCGCAGAACGAAGTTCTGGACGATATTATTTCATTGATTAAAGAGAGGATGTGAAGATGCACCCGGCAGAGGAAATCTTTTGTGAGAAGAGTAACAGACTCAAGGGAAGAACCATCGTAATCGGTATCACGGGAAGCGTAGCGGCAACGGAATGTTTCGCTACGATACGTGAGCTGATAAGACACGGTGCGAAAGTAATTCCCGTGCTGACACAGTCTGCGTGTGACTTCGTTACGCCTCTTTCCATGGAGTACGCATCGGGAAACAGGCCTGTCACGGCGCTTACCGGAAAAACGGAGCATGTAGACTTAATGGGAGGACAGGATGCGGATATTCTTCTGATTTATCCCGCTACGGCGAATACGATTTCCAAGATTGCGAACGGTATTGACGATACGCCGGTTACATCAATGGCTACCGTTGCGTTGGGTTCGGAAATTCCCGTTGCGGTTGCACCCGCAATGCACGATGCGATGTTCAGGAACCCTGCGGTTCAGAAGAACATCGAAACACTGAAAACAATGGGTGTAACGTTCATCGGACCCAGGATTGAAGGTCCGAGGGCGAAGGTTGCATCCAAAGAACAGGTTATTGCATCTGTTTTCAGACTTCTTTCGAAGGACGATCTTGCGGGAAAGAAGATATTGGTCATCGGAGGAAGGTCCGAAGAGCCGATAGATTCAATGAGAATCATTACGAACCGTTCCACGGGACTTATGGCCGTAAGGATTGCAGACAGAGCAATGGAACGCGGAGCGGATGTGGAATTATGGATGGGCGGATGCAGTGTCCCCATCCCCGACTACATGAACGTGAAGAGATTCGATTCCGTTTCCGACTTACTGGCTATGTCCGATTCCGTGAATCACGACTTCGTGATTGTTCCCGCAGCTTTGGCTGATTTCACTCCTGCGGAGAAGAGAACAGGTAAGATTTCAAGCGACGGAGGTTTCGATTTGGAGTTGGAACCCGTTCCGAAAGTTCTTCCTGTACTGTGTAAAAAATGCAGTCACGTTATAGGATTCAAAGCCGAGTCGGGACTGACGGAAGATGAATTGGTTTCCAAAGCGAAGGCACGTATGAAGGAATACGGTCTTTATGCGATAGTAGCCAATGATATCGACTCCGCAGGAAAGACTTCCTCGTCCGCTATCATAATCACTTCGGACGGTCAGAAGAATATCACGGGATCCAAAGACAACATAGCGGATTCCATTCTCGACGGGTGCTCGAGGGTAGCATGACATCCGTTTTCTGTCCCGGACACATAACATGCTTTTTCGAACCCGTTAAGAGTAACGCCATAATGGAAACGGGATCCAGGGGAGTCGGTGTGAAACTCTCCAAAGGTACAACTGTCACATTGGAAGAGCGTACCGATGATAAAATCGAAATAACAATGGACGGAAAGGTCTGCGGCTGCGATATAACGAGAGCTGCGATTCTTATGTCATCGTCAAGAGGTTACGACGTGACAATCGAGAACGATCTTCCCGTGGGACAGGGATTCGGTATGTCCGCGTCAGGTGCAATTGCCGCAGCATACTGTGCCTGTATCATCGAAGGAAAATCTTTGGATACGGCTTTCCTGAACGCACATATTGCTGAGGTAGTGGGAGGCGGAGGTCTGGGAGATGTTTCCGCCATTACCTGTGAATCTCACGTACCGATAAGAAAGGAAGCCGGTCTGCCTCCTGAAGGAGAAACAGTTGATTCAGGATTGAAATTCGATAAATTATCGATAGCTGTATTCGGAGAACCTCTCAGTACGGGTTCCGTTCTCAACGATAAGAAAACATCTGATAAACTGAGAAAATTCGGTTCTTCCTGTGTAAATGAGTTTATTGAGAAATCATCCACAGATGTTTTGTTTGATCTTTCACGCAGATTTTCAGACGAAATCGGATTGGAAACGCCTGTGATGAAAAAAGCACTGAAGAAATTACCGAGAGGTGCAATGTGCATGCTCGGTCACAGTATCTTCACCGATGCTCCGATCGATGTTCTCGAAGATATGGGGCTGGAAACGTACGAATGTTCTTCCACGGATTCGTTACCGTTCATTTGTAAAGAGTGAACAGTCTGTCGTCTCCGTCAACGTCCCAGAGTCCGATTCTCGCACCGCAGTCAAGCCATCCGTGTGCGTAGTTTACCGCGGCAAATGCAGTGACAAAATCTCCGTTCGCACGGAATGAAAGCGCATCGTTGTAGTAACACTGAGCCATCTCAAGAAAACTGTCGGAAAGATCTCTCGCGAACGAACGTTCGGGCGTTACGACCTTCAGCTTATCGAGTGCTTCTTTCGTTATACTGAGATATCTGTCGATTTTCTCTTCTGTGACGGTATCGTTCATCATTCATCACCCAATATCTTCACGCCCGCTCCGCCGTGTCTGCTTTCTCTCGGTCTTACTTCCACCAGGAGAGGAGATTCTATTCCCGCTCCGACAACCATCGCCATACCTATCGGCATTGACTGTATGTCGTCTCCCATACCTGTCGTCAGACCCTCAATGGATGCGGTAATCGCTTTGATATCATTGGGATTCGTGACTTTAAGGATTATCTGTGTTCCGCACTGACTCAGGACGTTTTTGTCGACCTTTGCGGGCCTCTGACTTATTACCATCAAACCCAAACCGAATTTCCTTCCTTCGGATGCTATCGTAGCCAAAGGTTTGGAGGACATTACGTGTTCCCCCTGAGGGCAGTAGTTGTGTGCTTCTTCCACAACAAACATCATCGGAGGAACGGTTCCCTTCTTTCTGAGTTCGAACATGAATGTTGCGAGACGTTTTACGATCAGCTGCTGAATATCCGGAGGTACGCCTTTGAGATTGATTACGGTGGTTTTTCCTTTTTCCACCAACTCGTCGATACGGTTTCCTCTTTCTGCGAAGATGCCCATACTGTCTATGTACTCCAATTCGGAGATGAGCATTACATTCCTCGAACCCCCGTCTTCTTTCAGAACGTTGATTAAATCGGTTACCGAATACAGTTCTCCTGCTTCTCTTAATGTTTCTACGGCTCTTTTGATCGGAGGGAGGAAAGATCTTACGTCCGCTTTTCTCATTAAGTCCAGAATTTCCCTCGGTTCCAGTGATTTGAATGTGAATTTCAGAGGTTTGATAAGAGAATCTTCACCGTCGGTGATTCCGAATTCTTTGATACGGTCGGCGTATCCGTGCGGAATTACGCCGAATTTTTCATCTCCCTTCTCTCCGGGGTCTTTCATCGCACCGTATTCCCCGTGAGGGTCGATAATCATGCACGTGACATCGTGTTTCATCAGTTCTTCGATGATGTCTCCGGACATGTAGCTCTTACCGCCGCCTGTTTTGGCTAGAATACATGCATGTCTCTGAATCAGTTCGTTGATGTTCAGTGCCACAGGTATTCCGTGACCGTGTAACAGTCCGATGTAACCGTCTGTTTTCGGGTTGATTCTCAATCCGAGAACGGAACCTACAAGTTCCGGGTCTGCACGCGTTACTTTCACACCCGCCCTGAAAGTGGTGCGGGGAGTCATCAGTAAGCCTCTTTCGTCTCTGTATCCTACAACGTCGATGTGGGCACTGACGATATCTTCGATTTTGTCGGCATCTGCGGTGTTTGCTTCTTCCAAAGTGAGATTCGATTTTCTGACAAGTGTGCCTACCTGGCACAGTACGGGGCCGTAGTCGTCGTGTATTACCGATACATATTCTGAACGTTCGAGATGCTCCGCACAGACTCTGCAGTCGAAGCATGTTGTTCCCGCTTTTCCGTAGATTATTCCGACGGTTTCGCTTACGGATGCAGGTTCTTCGTAGATGATTTCTTCATAATCGTCTGCGGTGTTTGTTTCAGGGATGCTTTCTTCGAAATCGGCGTCGGAGATAGGTTCGCATGTAGTCGGTGTATATCCGGTGTCGATGAAATCACCGTGAACTTCCCGGGCGATCAGTTGTTTTTTCCTTTCCATGCCCCTGTTGTCGAACATCGTCATATGCTGCATCCCGTGTGAGTCATTTGCCACATCTGTTATATTTGTAGCGCCTGCCGCAGGGGTTTCGGGTGAATTATATAAGGTCCCATCACTTCACTTGATTCATGAAACAACTCCCTGTGGGCATCCAGGATTTCATAACGGTCCGCGACGAGGATTATTACTTTGTGGACAAAAGTATGCTCATAGGACAGATACTGAGTAGTTGTAAAA
>CAVFUJ010000043.1:0-9890 GCA_963625795.1 Anaerovoracaceae bacterium | reverse complement strand
ATCTTAATTCAGTGTCGGAAATGATGTCCGTAGAGGAAGAAGAACCCGAAACATCTGTTGAATTCATTGATAAGAACGAAAACACCGGGACAGGCTGGGAAGCGTTCGGAAATATGCTTGATGATAAATGCAGAGCATATCTTTCCGACATCCTCTCCGGAAACAAAGTAAGAAAGAATACCAAGACAGAAGATGCAATCAATTCCGCTTCCATGGATACAATCGGAGATACCGTAGTGGAAAACGGAATAATCATAGAAGACTATGAGGATGAGCTAAGAGAGATACTATGACGCCGCCGATACCCAAAAGGACACTTACCGTACTGATGAACGCACTCTCATCCGGAGTTGTTCCGAGAAGGGGATTGGAGTATATCGCAGTCGGAAGAAAGAAAGAAACGGAAACTTTCGTTTCCGATCTCGAAGACACGGCGGAAGGCGGCGGTGCTTTCAGATTTATCTCGGGAAGATTCGGCAACGGTAAGAGTTTCATGATTCAGATGGTCAGAAACTACGCCCTCGACAAAGGATTCGTCACTGTTGATGCGGATTTAGCCATGAACCGCAGACTCACGGGTTCCAAGAAAGAGGGTCTGAACACCTACATGGAATTGATCAAGAATCTCGCCGTGAAAACAAGGCCGGACGGAGGAGCGCTGGAATCGATGCTCAATTCCGTTTCCGATGATATTGCGGAAAAACTCACTTCGGAAAATACCGAAATCACAAAAGATACAGTCTTCAGAGAACTCACTAAGATGACTGAAAACATGTCTGCGATGCAGCATTACCGCGATTTTATGAAAGTCATGTCATCTTACTGTATCGATTATATCGAAGAGAAAGATGACATTCCCGCGATGAGATGGTTCAAAGGAGAATACGATTCGAAAACCGATGCAAAGAAAGATCTCGGAATATCTCTGTTGATAAACGACGAGAATTGGTATGATATCATCAAACTCTGGACAGGTTTCTGCGTATCGGCAGGATACAAAGGACTGATAATGTTCATTGACGAAGGCATCATTTTGTACAAATTACAAAACAGACAGTCCCGTCAGAACAATTACGAACGTCTGCTGACGATGTTTAACGACATTATGCAGGGAAAATCTTCCCATCTTTCGATTTACATCTGCGGAACACCCGAATTCATAGAAGATCAGGACCGCGGACTGTTCAGTTACGGTGCATTGAGATCAAGACTTACAACAGGACGTTACGAGAACGGTTACGACAACTATCTCGGACCTGTTATCAACCTCAGACCTCTGACAAACGAAGAATTGTTCGTATTACTGAGAACAATCAAGAATCTCCACGAGCAGAGATACAATTACACATCCGAAATGGACGATGCAATGACCGAAAAATACCTCAAATCGGTGATTGCAAATTCTCCTTCACCGTCGTTACTGACTCCCAGGGAAGTTACGAGAGATCTGATCAGTCTGTTGGATACGTTACATCAAAACCCCGGACTCCGTCTTGCGGACCTTATCGGCGGAAGAAAGGTTACTCCCGAGAGAGATCCTGCAGACGATATCATCGAGGGACTCGAAGTATGAAGGATTACATCCAAATGATGCCTTGGTTCATTCAGGATTTCATCCATGACAACAGATGGTCCGGATTGAGAGATATTCAGACGGGTGTCTTCGATGTGTTTTATGAGAGTAAAGAACACATTTTGATATCATCCGGCACTTCATCCGGTAAAACGGAAGCGGCATTGTTTCCCGTTCTGACTTCACTTCATAATGAGCCGGTAAACACAGGGTTCGGAGCAGTCTATATCGGACCTACCAAAGCGCTGATTGACGATCAGTTCGGAAGAATCGACAGAATAATCAGAGAAACAGGCATCAAAGTGACCGAATGGCACGGAGATGTCGGACAGAACAGAAAGAAGAGTGCACTGAAGGATGCCGGAGGCATCCTTCAGATCACTCCCGAATCCCTACAGAATCTCATCGTAAACGAATACGGTAATCTTGAGAAACTCTTCGGAGAATTACGTTTCATACTGATCGACGAAGTACACATATTCTGCGGTTCGAGAAGAGGTTCGCAGCTACTGTGCTGTCTTGAGATGCTGGAACATGTGTGTAAATGCACTCCGAGAAGAATCGGATTGTCTGCAACGATTTCCGATATGGAGCATGCATGCAGATGGCTTTCCGCTTCCACAGGTGTCGAAACACATCCTGTAAAAGACAGTACAAGAAAAGAATCCGTAATATCCGTAAGATACAACTGCTTCCCGCACATCGATCCCGGGAACAAAGACAGGAGCCGTGCAGTCACAGCCTATTACAAACAGTTGTTCAACGACACAGACGGGAAGAACTGTGTCGTTTTCGCAAACAGCAGATCCGTTGCGGAAACAGTCGCAACATCTCTCACCAAAGTAAAAGAAGCCCTCGGCGGTACGAACGATGTTTACGTCCACCACGGAAGCCTCTCCAAAACAATAAGAAAAGCTGCGGAAGAAGCTCTTTCAGATCCGTCGAGAAAAGTCACGGTTGTATCCACTTCCACTTTGGAATTGGGTGTCGATATCGGTTCGCTGGATCTTGTGGTACAGTTGGAACCTCCGCATTCTTGCTCAAGTCTTATGCAGAGGATGGGAAGGTCGGGAAGACGCGATTCTCCCCAGAAACTGATTGTTTACTGCAATGAAGACGAAGAGAAAGGATGGAACAGATTCGGAAACACACCGATGAATCTTGTGAAAGCCGTAGCAATGTGCAATCTTATATCGAAAGGGTGGGTCGAACCCGGTCACGACGATCTGTATCCTTACGGACTGTTATTCCATCAGACTGTGGAGTACATGAAATGCTTCGCAGGCGTACGCTTCTCCGATCTGAAGAAAAATGTACTCAGTATGTTCCCGTTTTCATCGATTTCCGAAGACGATTACAGAAAACTCCTCAGAGTGATGTCGGTAACGGGACAGATACAGAGGATGGATGACGGAACACTGATTATAGGAAAAGAAGGCGAGAAAACCGCATTCGGACGTGATTTCTGCTCCGTGTTCATGACCGAAAAAGAAATCGATGTCAAAGCCGACGGGAAAATAATCGGCAGTGTGCAGAATATTCCCGAAATAGGTTCATGCATACAATTGGCAGGACATGTGTGGGAAATCATATCTTTCGACGGTGTGAACAACATCGCCGAAGTCAAGTTATCTGACGGTTCCGCTACATCTTCATGGAAATCCGCTTCCGTCGATATCGACCGTACCGTAATGAAGGAAATGAGAAACGTGCTCTCATGTACTGACACATATCCTTTCCTCGATCAAAAGGGACAGGAACGTTTGGATGAAGTAAGGCGTACCGCTTCGGATATTCTTGCATCTTCGCAGATAACGGAAAGAGGGCTGATAATCCATCCGTGGACGGGAACGAAGGAATTCGACACTCTCAGAAGAATAATCGGCGAAATGAGCGGTGTTGCGTATGTGAAATGCTTCCAACCGTATCAGATCAATGTAACCGGAGACGTTTCCGTCGATGATATCAAATCCGAGATTGAATCATATAACGAAAACAATCTTATCAGTCTTCTGGACCCGTATGAAGATATTGAAGTGGGAAAGTACGATGACGAAATTCCCCGGGATCTGCAGGAGAAATGCTTCGCATCGATGAGATTGTCTTTGGATTCGGATATATTCTGACTGAAATGAGATAAAAATAATATTTCCGACAGCTGTGACAAGTGCATGAGGCACAGATACGGAACCCGACACACAGACATACACGGCCGATGAAATATTGACAATCGGAATGAAATGTTTAGTTGACAGATTGGGCCTAATCAATGCCGAACAGTTCATCAATTCCGTCAGAGCCGCAAGTCCGGACTATACACTTTGGAGAAGAAACATCTACGACGGAATGTCCGCAGACGATATTTTCAGAATGGCTGACAATGATGCTGCAGACAACCCTTTTGAGTAAACGAGAGCGTCCGCTCGGAGAATCTCAGTTGTAAAAATGAGTGGACAGGGCGAGATTCGAACTCGCGACCTCTACAATGCCAATGTAACGATCTTCCAACTGATCTACCTGCCCAGTGGATAACACCTTGATATGGTGGCTGTAATTAAACGTTTTGTTTCGTGTTTGTTACAAACCGTCGGCAAACACCTGAAGCGGAATAATTTCCTTTCAGATCCGCTGAGTGAACAACCATTTATCCGTGATTCACATTCACGGAAATATGACTCAGGTCTCCAGAAAATGCGAATGCTGCGGCACATACAACGACATGTTCACTGAAAACTGCATTTACTGCGGTGCGCCGCTCCCGAAAGTAGAAACGGAAGACGATGACGACGATCAGTCGTAACGGTACTTCTCGCCTTCTATCCTTGTGGGATAGATTCCGTTGACACATGCAAGGCAGAGGTCTTCCTTCGGGATACCGAGTGCCTCTACAAGACCGTCGATGCTGATATATGCCAGACTGTCTGCGCCGATTGATTCTTTGATCTGTTCGATTGTGTGTGTACAGGCAATGAACTGATCCCTTGTCTTCATATCGACACCGTAATAGCACGGAGCGATAACAGGCGGACATCCGATTCTTACGTGAACCTCTTTCGCACCCGCTCCCCTGAGCATGTTGATAAGTTTCATCAGAGTGGTACCGCGGACGATACTGTCGTCGACGATAAGAACGCGCTTGCCTTCGATTGTCGATCTTATGGGGTTCATCTTCATCGCAACCGCATTCTCTCTTGCCGACTGATCCGGAAGAATGAATGTACGTCCGACGAAACGGTTCTTCATGAATCCTTCTTCGTACGGAACACCCGATTCGAGTGAATATCCGATGGCGTGTGCACGTCCCGAATCCGGGATAGGCATCACAAGATCCACATCTGCGGGAGATTCCCTTGCGAGAATCATACCGATGTTTTTTCTCACATCATATACGCATCTGCCGTCCATGACGGAGTCGGGTCTTGCGAAGTAAATCCACTCGAACATGCAGTGCGCTTTGTGAATAGGCTCTTTGGATCTGTCCGAGATAATTATATCGTCTTTGATTTCGACAATCTCTCCGGGCTCTACATCTCTGACGAATTCCGCACCTAAGGAGATGAGTGCGGCACTCTCGGAGACGATAATCTGTCCTCCGTCCGTCTTTCCGATACAGAGAGGCCTGAGTCCCTGAGGATCTCTTACACCGAACAGACGGCTGCCGATCATAATCGCCAACGCATACGCTCCGTCGAGTTCGGACATCATAGACCTGATAGCCGAAATGTAATCGTCTGTCGAGTAAAGGTATTTTGAAAGGATACGTGCAATAATCTCCGAATCGGAATCGGTAAGGAACGACCATCCCTGTTCGAAGTACTTGCTCCTGAGAATGTGATAGTTTGTAATATCGCCGTTGTGGGCGATTGCGACAGTTCCTTTAGCCGACTGAACGGTCAGAGGCTGTGCGTTGATTGCGCCGTGAGAACCGGTGGTCGAATATCTTACATGACCCACACCGCAGTTTCCCGAAAGGGCTCTGAGTGTGTTTTCATTGAGTACGGCATCCACTAATCCGTTGTTCTTTACGGTCTGTACGTTCTTTCCGTCAAAGACGGAAAGGCCCGCGGACTCCTGTCCGCGATGCTGAATGACCAAAAGTGCCCTCTGCAAAGAAGGTACTACGTTGTACGTCGCATTCATTCCGACGACACCGCAGCTGTGCTTCGGGCCGGTCATCTGCATTCCCTCTTCAGTGCGTCTTGGCCCAGTTGTAGGACCTGAGTGTCGCTGTCTTACCGTATCCGCAGGATGCACATACTCCGGTCCTGACGTGGTAAGCGCGTTTTCCGCATCTGCGACAGGGAATGTGTGTCTTGTACTTGTTGTGTTTACCCTGTGCCGGTGTTCCTCTTCCCATGTTTCTCTCTCCTTATGGTGATATGTAGATGACATTGTCTCCGCGGACAATGACTGTGTTGAGCTTTCTGATGACTTCTCCCTCGTACATCTCATCTGCGTTCTTCAGAACGAGATTCATGTGGGGATCGTATCCGTCGAGTACGCCTCTGTACTCCCTCTTCCCTTTCAGTTCGACAATGACATTCTTGCCTGCCGAGAGTTGGAGAACGGATAACGGTTTTATCATTTCAGCCACTGCCAAGCCCATTATCGGTTTACTATAAAAGTCTTGCTCACTCCTATTATAAGGAATAATATCAGACAAACGCTCCGATTGTGGGTGCATCCAATCTGTCCATGTCGTAGAAGATTATGGCTTCCCTGATGCCCTCTGCGCCCATGCCCGTTCCGAAAAAATGATTGAGCATAGATGCCCTCCAAAGGAGGTCGACTATCGTAACGCATAATGCGCCGTAATAGGTGTTTGCCATATCGTCCTCGTATCCGTACTCATCCATCATGTAGAACACGTTGCCGAGGAAACTGTCTCTTCCGTTGAGCACTTTGATGTATTCCGCGAGAACTTCTTTTCCGCTTTCGTCGGGTTCGGTCAGAGGTATGTCTTTCACGTCGACTGTCCCCTTTTGCGAAAGATCTCCTTCGTCATCCATTACAGACCACTCGATCTTTCCGTCTCTGACCATGAACATGTTCCAGTTGTAGTCTTTGTCACAGTAAACAGGAACATTGAGGGGATCGTCCGATGCCATGGAAGCCATGGATGCTTCTCTTGCGGCATCCGTAAGTTCTTCGAGATTGTATTTCGAATCCGGTGTAACCTTGTCGAGTGACATTTTCGCTTCTTCGAGTGAAACATCCATCACTTTCGCGACATATGCCAGATTTGTAAAATTCATGAGATTTTCAGTAACGGATGCTCTTAATTGAGGAATGTCGCACATCACACCTGCGTCCTCGCAGATGGAATAGAACTCTCTGTAAACGGAAGATGCCTCTCTGAGAGCCACTGATAACCTTCTCTCGGATGCCTGTGCCAGTTCCCTTGCTTCCGTTTCCGCGTCGTTGCCTTTTCCCGTCCATACACCGCGGCAGGAAAGGTCCAGTTCAACCTCGATTTTATCACTTACATAGAAGTGATACGGGAACTGTCTGCAGTACGTGGTACGGTTCCTGTAAATGTCGCATTTCCTTCCGTTGAGGAAGACACAGGAACCTCTTCCCTTCTTCATAGCCAAAGCAAAATGCTGATCCGCACATCTGCTCTTGACCATCATCTTGGGATATTTTGTTCTGAAGAAGCTTCTCTCTTCGGGAAGAACTTCGGGCTGACAGAGACAGCACATACCGCATCCTTCCGGACATTCCGCTTTCTTTCCCGAAACTTGTGAATAATCTACCTCAATGGCCACAGATATCCCTTCCGACGGTACTTCCGCAGTATTCTCCGTCATCGACCTGTAACTCTCCCCTGATGATAACCGTATCGGGGAAGATTGCTCCCATGCCTTCGTACGGCGTATATCCGGAACGGCTGTGGAGCCTGTTGACATTGATTGTTTCCTCATTTCTCATATCGAATGCGATAAGATCCGCATCGTATCCGACTGCAATCTTTCCTTTGTTAATGCCGAATCTCTTTGCGGGCATCTCGGCACCCATTTTGACTATAAGACTCAGAGGAATATTGTTGTGCTTTACGGCACTCATCCAAATCGGTACATCTGTTTCCACGGTGGGAATTCCGCTCGGTGCGGACTGATAATCCTGTTCTTTCTCGGTTATTGCGTGGGGAGCGTGGTCGCTTCCGAACATCGTCACTTTTCCGTCGGCGAATGCTTTGTAAAGTGCATCTCTCACGGCACGGTTCCTGAGAGGAGGATTCACTTTCGTGTATGCCGTTTTACTGTCTTCGGCACACAGAAACAGATGGTTCATTGTGACTTCCGTCGTAAATCCTAATGAAGAAGCAAGAGCAATAGACTGTGCATCCGTAACGTGACAGATGTTGATCGGCATTCCTTTGTAAGGAGCCAATCTCCTTATTGCGTTGTGTTCCGCTTCGAGAGGACGGTCTTTGAGATGATCCCAATTGTTCTCTTCGACTGATTTTGAAATCATCGAATCGTCTTCGGCGTGAACGCTTACGACCTTACCTGTGCGTGCAACGTCTTCCATTACGTGTTTGATTTCTTCGTCATCGTTCATCAGGATGTTTCCCGTTGTGGAACCCATGAACAGCTTGAATCCGCAGACCGCAGGTGCCAGGAGATTGGTATTGCAGCCGGGAGTCAATGCGACGAATAAACCGTAATCCACATTCGCTTTCGATTTAACTGCAGATTTCTTCGCCTCGAGAGAACGTACGTCCGTAACAGGAGGTGACGTATTCGGCATATCCAAAACACAGGTTTTTCCTCCGAATAATGCGGACATCGTACCTGTTCTGAAATCTTCTTTGTTCGGAAATCCGGGATCCCTGAAATGAACGTGAGGGTCGGTAAATCCGGGAAGAATCAGCTTATCGCCGAGATCGATTCTCTCGTCTCCGCCGCGTACGATGTTGCCGACTGTAACGATTTTACCGTCTTCGATTCCTACGGCTGTGTCTTTTATCTCGCCGTTGATGAAGAATCTGCCCTCGATGACGAGATCCGTATTCATCCCTCCGTGATTTCGCCGTTCGGTGATGTTTCACGGAATATCTGTCCCGTAAACGAGAATAACGATGAATCCGCAAATTTCCATGCATCCGGCGGCAAACCTGCTTTCAGACACACCTGCTCCAGGAATTCCTCGGGAGTCCATCCGTATTCGACGGCTACCTGCGGCAACAGAAGTCCCGTTCTCCTTCCGAACTGAATCAGAAGGCCGTCACGTCCGATTACGATGTTCTTCGGAAGATCTTCCTTTTCACATTCCATATACACAGGAGGTGTGAGTATTGTGACCTCCACAGTACATTCCGATGCTTCCTTATCCGTAAGTCTCGGAAATCTCGGATCGTGACACGCAGACTGTGCGGAACGGAGAATTGCATCGCCCAACGGAAGTACGGGCGTAGGATATCCTATGCATCCTCTGAGCATCCCGTCGGGATAGGTGTTTATTGTGACAAACACACCGCATTCTTCATCGAAAGATGAAGGAAACGTCACATCCGGAACGGATCCGATTACTTCCGCTTCGATTGCTTTCCTTGCAGCCTTTACCGCAATGACGCCTTCGTCAGGATTCATTTAATCAATCTCGATCTTCTTGACTTCCTTCCTCGGGCAGTCCTGATTGTTGGCACAGTGCTCTTTGCTTATATTGCTCTTAAAATCCGCAGCCTTGTCGCATGCTTTGGAGACAACTTCGGGCTTGGGAATCGCATCGAATATGCTTCCGAGAGCCATCATGAACTCCATACCGCTCCTGATAAGATGCCTCTGAACTTCCGTGCTCATCAGAGCATCGACGAACTCTTTTGCACTGCTCTTTGCCGTCTCCGTGTGTACGTCGACTTTTTCTTTGATATTGTCTTCGGCTTCGCTCACCTTCTCGGTGACTTTTCCTACATCCTGCCTTACTTTCCTGACAGCCATGTCCGCCAATTCGATACCTTGGGTCTTCATGTACTGTATTACTCTGTCCTTGTTCTCAGACATGAATTTCTTGAATTCATCGTCGGTTATTTCGCTCATCTCTCTTCCCTCCTGAATCTTATCCTGAGTTCGTGGTCTTTCAGTTCCGCGCCGATTAACTCTTCCTTTGTCATTGTCAGAGGAAGGTTGATCAGTCTCTTCTGACTTCCCACGTGTACCAATATAGTGTTCTCCTTCGGTTTTAATAATTCTATGTCACCCTTCTCGACAAACGGTATGCTGAGTGCGATAACATCTTCGTCTTTGGTGGATTCGAATCTCATAGGACTCTGATCTGCATATATCGCAGTGGGATCGGAATCACTGTATATCAT
>CAVFUJ010000042.1:0-9942 GCA_963625795.1 Anaerovoracaceae bacterium | reverse complement strand
TATGATTTCCTCTGGGCAACCCAATATTGCCCATATATTTAACTCTTGTTGCATTGTGATCTGCTTTCTCTTCTATATTATAAAATAAAGAAAGAAACACCGTATGAAGCGTAAGTATCACGTAAGATACGTACATCTTTATCATCTTCGGAGGCGGTTACGGAAGCATGGAATTCGAAGAGATCCTCAGGCTGTACGACCAGGGATACGACTGCGCCCAGTGCATCATACGTGCCTTCGAAGGCTCACTGAATGCAGATTCCGAAACGGTCATGAAATGTACGTCTCTTATGAGCATGGGGCTTCTCGAAGGAAGTATCTGCGGCGCTCTTTTGGGTGCTTTTACGGTCATCGGACTGAGATACGGAAGTTCGTCTCCGAGCCTTGCGGATAAAGGCATGGCGATTATCAAGAGAGAACAGTTCATGACGGAATTCAGAAAACTGTACAAAGGTACGACCTGTCCGGAACTTACGGGATTCGACGTTCGTATCGATGAGGAAAATCTCAAAGCGTACAAAAACGGAATTTACACCGAATTCTGTCCGCGTCTTTGTATGAATGTCGTGAACATTCTCGAGAAGATTCTGTAAAAAAAAAGGATTTTACCGGGTGCCGGTGAAACACCGGCACCTCGGTCAGTTTTTCCTGAAATAAATAGCGCCTGCAATCAGCATCGCACAGGCGAGAAGTACTGCATAGTGCAGTCCGTCCCTGATCTTGTCGACGTCCGACAGCAGACCGAATATGAATGCTACAATCACGATAATTACGATTGCAATCAACAGCAGTATGAGCTGAATCAGAACCAAAGTGAGTGCATTTTCCTTATCCATCGCCATCCGTATACACCTCATCGGTGCATACGATTTGACTTAAATATAATCCTTCTCAGAAGGAGCGCTGTGTTTCGGGGAATGTCTCTGATACCGAAGATACATATTCGGATTAATCGGATGATTGATTCTCTTCGGAAATGATGAACGGTTTCTTTCCGGAGAATGCGATTCCGTAGAGGATTGTTTTTCCTTCGAGACCGTGTGCATAATCTCTCTCTTTGATTTGCTGAAGAGCCGCCTGTGCATCGTGTTCGAGACACCTGTCATTTTCAGACCTCTTCAGTTCGATGACTACATTGGGGCCGATACCTTTCTTTTTCGTCATCATGATATCGGAATATCCTCTTCCGTTCTCAAAATCGGCTTTGACGTCATAATTTCCGCGGAGACTCATCAGCAAACCTGTGATGAATGCCTGATAGGAATGCTCATTGTCCAAAACACGGGAACTTATTGCCATGATAAGTTTGTACAGGGACTCTTTCATCGCATCAATGTCATTCGACGTAACAGCGACAGTGAAATCCGTAAGTTTTGATTCGTCGCCTCCGTCTACAAACGCTGCGCGATTGATCAGATTTGAGAATACGTAGAATAATTCTCTGTTCGGTATCGAAAGTATACATTTCCGTCCTTCGGGTGTTGTCAGATCGTATTTCTGCCCTTTGGGTATTGCCTTAAGATATCCCGAAATCGCCATGAGGGAGTACACATTTTTACTGTCTTTAAGGTCGTCAAATGTCAATGCCGTAGAAACATCTCTTGATACGGTGCCGCCGGAACCGAGAATCCGCAGATCGTCGGAAAGTTCTTTGTCTGCTTCCAGGATAAGCTTGTAAATCAGCTCATTGCCGCTGGTGTTTGCCCAATATGTGCCTGTTTCAAAATTATTCTCTACGTACTTGAGTATACTCCAGGGATTGTAGATGTCGGCATCACCGAAACGGTAACCGTCGTACCATCCTTTGGCTTCTTCGAATTTTTCAGGATGGCCGTAGTCTGCACAGATCTGTTTCACTTCTTTGTCAGTGAAACCGAACATTTCATCATACCCTTTGTCCAGAATATGATTCACGGAAAGATTGTTTGTTCCGCTGAAGATGTTTTCTTTGGTGATTTGCATTACGCCGGTAACAATTCCCATTTGAAGCGAATCATTGTCCTTAAGCAACGGAGACAGTGTATCTCCGAGAAACGATACAACCTTGCGGCGGAGTTTTTCGTCTGTTATGTTGTTAACTGTACCGTCATATTCATCAATCAACACTATGACTTTGGAATTGTGATGGCTTTCCAACATAGAGCATAGTTTAGTCAGAGCTACTCTGGTGTCGCTAAGAGTTTTTCTTCCGGAATAGTATCTGTTAAAATTTTTAATTTTGTCTTTGTTCAGTTTAGTCGAGTCTCTGAGATACGTAAACTTATCGAATACGTCGAACAGCCTCGAGTTGAACATATCTATGAAATCTTTGAAATTCAGAGGATTTCCCAATTTCAGATTTATGGAAATGACGGGGAATGCATTCTTGTAACGGTTATATTCAGGATACTTTGAAATTTCCAACCCATCAAACCATGTATTGTCTTTGTATTCGATGTTGAAGAAAGCATCCAACATACTGAGATTCAGAGATTTTCCGAAACGGCGCGGCCTTGTATAGAGGGAAATGAATTTGTCATTCTTACTCAGAATTTCTCCTATCGACATACTCTTATCAACATAGTAATTACCGTCATTACGGATGGCTTTGAAGTCCTTGATGCCGAGAGGAAGCTGTTTCATGAATTAAGTAAAGTGAAAGCACCTTATATAATTCACACGAAATCGGGATTTCCGCGACAAAAAATGCCGTTTAAGAACGTCCGAAAAGAGAACGCTGAATCATGTAGTCTGATACTCTTTTCGCAGGGTCGGGTGCACCCATTTCATGATTGACGTATTCCGGAGATATTCTTTCGGCAAAATCAACTACCTCCGGATTCGTAAACGGTCTGTGCTGATCTATACTGCAGATGTATGAATATGCAGCGGAATAGCGTTTCATATGACCCAATTCACGGAATCCTTCCGGCGGTACGTGTGATTCCAAAACAGATTTCGACGTATTGTTATGAAGATGCATCGCGCAGATTCTGTCAATCATATCCTTCGGATAGGAATCGATTACTTTGTTGAGAAGTTCTATCGAACCTTCTTCGTCGTAAGATCCTCCTAAAGATAGCAGCAAATGCCCTGTATCGAGACATATACACCAATTGTCGAATTCGAGATGATTTTCAAGGAATCTGTATCCCGATGAATCAGTCATTCTCATTCCGGGCCACCAGAGATTCTCAAGTGCCAACGGGAAAGGCATCTCCCCTCCGAATGGTGAAGATACTTCGTTCAGAATATCGGCAAGAACTGTAAGAACCTCAGAATCCGTTTCGGAATAATTTCTTTCCATCAGTTCGTCGAAATTCGCACTGCATGCGTGAAATACACCGTAGGGAGGATGCAGTTCATCTGCGATACGAATCATCTTCACGATATTGTTTACAATTTCCTTTCTGTCGGCACCGTAGTACATGAAGGGAATACTTCCTTCGTCTACGTCGGAAGAGACTTTTCTCTTTCCGGACCAAATGCCGTACCAATCAGTAGAATAAGGTAAGTGTACGGATACTGTTCCGTCGGCGAATACCGACGGAACGGATCCGTACCCCGTAAGAAGTTCGACTCCGTCTTCGGACGGAATCATCGACGCGATACTGAAATCTTCAGCGTAAACCGAATCGCAGATCAGATGTCTCATCAGAACAGCTCGAAGGCCGCCGTAAGAGCAGCCATCATTGCGATATGTTTCTCGTTTCCGCTTCCGACAATCAGTACGTCTTTGTCAGTCATACCCGTAGCGCGGACGTTCTTCGCGATTTCGGGACGTTCCTCGTCGATATTCCAATCGGGAGGGATGATGAGCTTGCCGTCACGTATCACGACCGTGGTACATCCGGTGGCTCCGACCCTGATTCCCGCGTCTCTCTGCTGCATTCCGTTTTGGATTTTATCCGCAACACCGAGAACGAGAATGGACTGACTGTACTCTCCGACGACGGAATCTCCGAGGCTGACATCGACAACCTTAATCGGAATTTCCTCGAGGAATCCCAGTCCGGCACGTGTTATCGTGATTCCGGTCTGTTTGATCTGTATCATGTCCCACTCGCGGAGTGTTTCGATGATACGTCTCATACTTCCCTCTCCGACACCTATCTCATCGGCGAGCTTTTTCCTTCCCATGCGTTTGCCGCTTGACAGGGTGTAAAGCGCCCAATAGACGTTGGCGTCGGTGAAACGGAACATCGGTCCGTACTGGGGTGTCTCGATTATCTTCATCAGAATGTCCTGACCTTTCCGTTGATGATAAGGTCTGTAACCTTGTCGACGTTGTCGAGCCAATCGTAAGCGATGGATTCCGCTTCCTGTTTCCACTGAGCGAGTTTCTTGTCCTCGGTGGCGGAGACCAACTGTACGTTACAGTTGAGAGGCTCCGAAACGGGCTTTCCGATCTGCGAGAGAATCCTTACCCTTACTTCGACTTCGGGCGAAACTTTCTGCGCAACATCTTCCGCGATGAGCTTCGACATAACGTTGTAAATCTTTCCGATGTGTGTGATAGGATTCTTACCGGAAGTTGCTTCCATGGACATGGGCCTGTAAGGTGTAATCAGACCGTTGCATCTGTTACCCCTTCCGACGGAACCGTCGTCACCCATTTCCTGCGAAAGACCGGTACATGTGAGGTAGATAACTCCTCTGTCGTAGTCGTCACCGGTGTTGATATCGAGTTTGAAGTTGATCTTCTCGTCGCCGATAACATCCAATGCGTGCTCGTTGACTTTGTCGTACATCTGCTCGATTGCGGATTTGTAGTGATCCAAATCGTCGATGTATTTGTCGACCATTGCGCAGGCGACTGTCATGGTGATGTCGTTTCCGACCCTTGATGCCATGACTTTCACATCCTGTCCTGTCTCGGGGAGGATGTCTTTCATCTTTCCGTTGATGTATTCTTCTGTCGTAAGAACAAGGCGGTCTGTGATTGAGTAGGGTGCGTAACCGACACCGAAGGAGGTATCGTTTGCGAGAACCTTGGATGATTTGTAAACGCCTCTCAGATCGTCCGATCCCTGTCCGAGCCTTGCATCGAGAACAACCTCGGAATCGACATCGAGGTTGGGGAATGTCTTTTTGAGATAGTTCCTTGCCGCTGCGAGTGCAACGGGTTTGCAGGGAAGCGAGCGCATTTCTTTGCTCTTCGGGTCTGTGATGTTTGTGGTCGCACGTCCTACGAGGAGGATGTACGACGGGTCGACGATGTTTCCTCCGCCGAACTTGGGGTTTGCCTGTCCTGCGGCGATCTGTGTTTCATCGGTGTTGTGGTGAAGGACTGTTCCGAACTCCTTCTTGTACATTTTACAGAGGGCTTTGCTGACTTCCTCGGCCAATGCATCTGCGACGGAATCGGGGTGTCCGATACCTTTCCTCTCGACAAGTTCGATCTTTCTCATGGGCACGGGCACTTCGCTGATGCCCTCGACATAGATGTTCTTGTTTGCCATAACTTTGAACTCCCTTAGGGATAATTATGAATTCGATATTCTCATCCTATATAATAAAGAGTGACATTAATATTCTTATACGAATAATAAGATATCAGTGCCATGAGGTTCCCGCAGGTCACGGAAATCCGCAAAATGAGGAAGACTTTGGATATCACTCAGTCGAGACTGTCTGCGGAATCGGGCGTGAGTCAGAGTACGATTGCGAAGATCGAAAAAGGATCGATTTCCGCGAGTTACGCTACGGTTGTGAAACTCTTTGAGACTCTTGACAAAATCGGCAATGACGATAAAAGAGGACTGCTTGCGAAGGATGTGTCTTCGAAAGACGTAATTACGATTCAGAGCAACACAACCGTACATGACGCATCGGAACTTATGAAATCGACGGGATATTCTCAGTTACCCGTTCTGAAAGGAGATACTCCCGTCGGAAGTATCTCGGAAAGAATGATTTCGAAGCTTATTCTGAAAGGAACGACAATGAATGAACTGGCTAATATGCCCGTCTGCAGGATTATGAGCGATTCCTATCCCGTGGTTCCCGAGAACATTCCTATGACTACGGTTACGAAAATTATGACCGACTGTGACGCAGTATTGGTTCACAAGAACGGAAAGATCGTCGGAATGATCACAAATGCGGATCTTCTGAAACTAATCTGACACCGTTCTTTGTTATTTCGTAGATGTCCTGATCCTTCGGGACGTAAGTCTTTTCGAAATATGTTTTAGCTTCCGTTTCCGCATCCGCTCCGTCTCCGTAGCGGTTGCTGATGTGAACAATCATGAGATTGCGGACTCCTACGCTTTTTGCCATCTCGGCAACACCTCTCACAGTGGAATGGAAGTGTGCTTTGGCAAGTTCGGAATCGTCATCGAGATATGTTCCTTCGTGAATGAGAACGTCTACGCCTTTCACCGCTTCTGTGACGGAATCGCACAGTAACGTATCTCCGGGATATGCCATAGACAATCCCGGTCTGGCACTGCCGATTATCATATCGGGAGTGACACCTCTTACTGTTTCTCCTCTCTGTATCGCAGCGAAGTCGGGACCGGGTTTAAGACCGAGTTTTTCCGCCTTTTCCCTGTTAAACGCACCGGGGCGGTCGTGTTCTCTGTAAACGTAACCGATTGAAGGACAGTTGTGTTCCGTGCCGAATGCGGTTACGGAAAAACCGTCAAAATCTACGGTGTCTCCGGGTTTTACTTCTCTGATAATCAATTCGAACTCCAATTCGCCTTCGCACGCGTCAAGCATGGAATTTACCGTAAATTCTATTCCTTCCGGTCCGAATAAAGAAACAGGTTCGGTTCTTCCGGAAAGACCCATCGTCATCAGCAGACCTGGAAGACCCAGTATGTGGTCTCCGTGCATATGGGTGATGAATATTCTGTCCACTCTCATGAATGAGAATTTCGATATCATCAGCTGACGTTGGGAGCCTTCGCCGCAGTCGAACAGTGAAAGAGATCTCCCCTGTTTCACGGCTATGCAGGGCAGCGACCTGTCCCTTGACGGGACAGAAGCGCCTGTCCCTGCGAATAAGATCTCGAACATGTGAACAGATCATCCGAGGTAATCGGGGATGTCGTCCTTAGTTTCCTTCTTGAGGATCTTGTAGTGCTCTTTGCAGAGGTGAATGCTTTTCGCATCCGGATTCTTAAGAGAAAGAGATGTCTCGCTGACCTTTTTGATGTTGATGGATCTCTCTGCGGTTTTGTCGCATCCTTCTACGTCGCAGACGTCCACTTTAGTTACATGTGACATACCACGATTATCGCACATCGATGATATTAATTTAGGGACATTTTTCTTCATTATTACGGTGCGTTCCCGCCTCCGGCGGAGAACGCGCTTCCGTATCGGAACTGTGTATTCACTAAACTTAAGATTTGAAATCTGGCACTTGTGTGAGTCATTTGACCGAAGTATGTAATCGGCATCCTTCCTCTCAAAAGCAATAATATATCCGTCCCCCCATCTGCAGAATATGGTCAAAGTATCCCCGTCCATGCTCTCGGCAGATTTCTCCAGATTCGGCGAAGAAGTGGAGAGAGTCGAAAGAGCGGGTGCGGATTGGATACACCTCGACGTTATGGACGGAATGTTCGTTCCGAACATCACAATCGGAGCCCCTATCGTAAAAGCCGTAAGAAAGAACAGCAAACTTCCGTTCGATGTTCATCTTATGATTCAGGATCCGATCCGCTACGTCGACGATTTCGTGAAAGCGGGTGCGGATTATCTTACGGTTCACACGGAAGCCGAAGGAGATATTGCCGGAGCGATCAAAAAGATCCGCGACTGCGGTGTGAAACCCGGAATATCACTCAACCCCGGAACACCCGTCGAAGACATCGTGAAATATCTTGACGATGTGGATTTGATCCTTGTAATGACGGTACAGCCCGGATTCGGAGGACAGGCCTTCCGTGAAAACGGAATTCCGAAGATAGAATTCCTCAGGGATTACGCAAAAGAACACAGTCTTCACTACGATATTTCCGTAGACGGAGGAATCAACCGCGAAACGGGAAAGAGATGTGCGGATGCAGGTGCTACGGTACTTGCGGCAGGTTCGTATCTCTTCAAAAAACAGGATATGTCCGAAGAAATCGCGCTTTGGCATACTTTCTGAGGTGTGATTATGGGTGTAAATCTCTCTGGTCTCACTGAACCGGTACAGATTGAACTGAGCGAACTCAACGGTAAGCGTGTCGCGATAGATGCTTACAACACAATCTATCAGTTTTTATCGATCATAAGGCAGCCTGACGGCTATCCGCTGGAGGACAGAAAAGGAAGAGTTACTTCGCATCTTTCCGGATTACTGTACAGGACTGCAAACCTTATTGAAGCGGGAATAGAACCTTCGTTTATCTTCGACGGAAAACCCAACGAACTCAAAGCGGGAACCCTTTCCGAACGCAGAGAAAGAAGGGAAAAAGCCGAGAAAGAATGGGAAGAGGCTGTCAGAGAAGGAGATACGAAGAAAGCATTCTCCAAAGCACAGCAGACTTCGAGGATGACTCCCGAAATTCTGGAATCGTCGAAAGAACTTTTGGGATATCTCGGATTACCTGTGGTCCTCGCATACAGCGACGGAGAGGCGCAGGGAGCGTACATGTGTGCGAAAGGGGATGTTTATGCATCCGCATCTCAGGATTTTGATTCACTCTTATTCGGTGCGCCTACGCTTGTGAGAAACATGACAATCACAGGCAGGAGAAAAGTTCCCGGAAAAGACATTTACAGAGACGTAAAAACGGAAATTATCGACTCCGAACAGTTCCTTGCCGCGTTGGATATCAGCAGAGAGCAGTTGGTCGATGTGTGTATCTTAATGGGTACGGATTTTAACAGCGGAATTTCGGGAATAGGTCCGAAGAAAGGTCTCAAACTGATCAGGGACTACGGAGACATCGAAGGCGCTCTGGAACATTTGGGAAAAGAGATTCCCGAATACCAACAGGTGAGAGATATCTTCCTGAAAGGAACATACTCCGACAGTTACGATTTATCTCCGAAAGAGATTGACAGAGAAACCGTGATCGAATTCCTCACAGACCACGACTTCTCGAAAGAACGTGTTTCGTCCGCACTGAATAAAATCGAGAGTGCCAGGAAGGCCAATAAGGCCAAGAGGCAGCAGAAATCTCTCGATGCCTGGTTTTAAGCGGATTTCATCAGTTCATCGACCATTTTCGGTGTAAGGTCTACAAGATTCAGTTCTTTCATTTCGTCGGTTGTGACCAATCTGTACTCAGTGTTCTCGTAATTGAGTGCGGGTGTCTTTCCGGATGCGTCGAACATGAACGGGTAGACTTCCCAAATGATGTTTCCTTCTCTGACGTATACGGGCTTGAGAGAAGCCTTCGGCTCGCCGACATCGATTCCCGTTTCCTCTTTGATTTCCCTTATTGCGGTGGTGAGGATGTCTTCTCCTTCTTCTTTCTTACCGGAAACAAGAGACCAACGTCCGGGATACGATCTTGAAGTGTCAGGACGGTGAAGCATCAGAATCTTTCCGTCGATTAGAACGACTGAAGATGCCGTTGTTTTCATAACAACGTCATGAAGTTCCACTGTTCCCGAGTCTGCATCGATTGTTACTTTATCCCCGTCCGAAATGAGAGTGACATCTATGCCGTCAACCATCGGAATCGATGAGATTACGGCCCCTGTCGCGACTATTGTCTCTGCGGACTGATTGATTACCGCTGCGGGTGCTTTGCCGTGGGCTTTGAGATCGTACATTACGAAAGATCCTACGGTACTTCCCTTTCCTCTCGGGAAAACAACAACTTTTCCCGCGAGATTTCCTCCGCGGCCTACTTTCACTTCGCCCGTGGAAGCTTCCACTCCGCCGAGGAAACTCAGCGGTTCGTCGATTTTCAGAACGGTACCTTCCGCTTTTCCTCTGCAGATCGAACGTCCTTTGAAAATCATTCTATCACCTTCAGTAACTGTGCGATATCTTCGCACATAACTTTC
>CAVFUJ010000041.1:0-10300 GCA_963625795.1 Anaerovoracaceae bacterium | reverse complement strand
CCACAGAACGGTTCTGGTTCCGCCGGAAGTATCTGCATAAATATTTCTTTCCGTCTTGACTTCATAACGTTCATCTTTTTCGGAAAGTACTGTCACTTTCTGTGTTCCCGACACAATATTACCCTCATGGTTTCCCACAACTCTGTATTCGAAAGTGTGTCCCACAATTGTATCAGCTGTTTCACTTGAGTTGTTATTGTTCATAATTACGACGGCGGCAGCACTGCACACAACTATGACAGCAGCAACAATAATCGCAACCAATGTTGTTTTCTGCATGAAATTAAGATGGACTGTGTTAGATATATAACTATTGTATGTTACGATTGTTCATAACAGTTCAAAGTGTAATATTTTCGACTCAAATTAACAATTTGCTGTAAATGTGTCCGATCGATTATTCGGGATAAACGGCAGAGGAATGTGTGTATTTCCGGCATATTCGCGCGCGTAATCTTCCTTATAAACAAGGAGTAGATACAGTCATCCGAACAGCATGACCTATTCAGCCGAGTTAACCGAAAGACTTGAATCCCTGGGAATTTCCGAGGGATACAGGATATCCGTCGAGACCGACGGTAAGACGTACATCGGGGTACTGATGCCCCACCACGAGTTCAGCGCTTCGGATGTCATCGTAATGAAGATGAAGAGCGGATACAACGTGGGTGTCAGGATAACACCTGAAACAGAAATCACAGTACTCGATGCGCCTGTAGTAAGGGAAAGAAAAGAAACCGAAGTGGAAGAGAAGAAAGGTCTGCCCACGTTGGTTCTCATCGGTACCGGCGGTACGATTGCTTCTTACGTCGATTACAGAACGGGCGCCGTACACCCCGCACTGTCTACATCGGATATGGTCAACGCAGTACCCGAAATCAGGGAGATTGCAAACGTCCGTGCGAAGGTATTGTTCTCAATTTTCTCGGAGAACATGGATATCGAACACTGGCAGAAGCTGGCGGAAGCTGTTGCCGAGGAAATCAACAACGGCGCCGACGGAGTGATTATTCCCCACGGTACGGATACCATGGGCTACACCGCGGCTGCGTTGTCGTTTATGTTGGGAGATGTTCCCAAGCCTGTTATTCTTGTGGGAGCGCAGAGGTCTTCGGACAGACCTTCGTCGGATGCTTCCACGAACCTCATGGCATGCGCTCAGTTCTGTACAAAAGCAAAGAAAGCAGGTGTTTACGTTGTAATGCACGACACATCCGGAGACGATTCATTCGCTGTTCACATCGGATCCAGGGTCAGAAAGATGCACACATCGAGGCGTGATGCGTTTAAGAGCATTAATATCATGCCCGCCGCAAACATCGACAGAGACGGAAAGATTACGCTGAATATGGAGTTACCTCCGGTACGTAAGGATAAAGCAACGGTAAAATCCGACATGGATCAGAAGACTGTTTTGCTGCAGTACTATCCCGGAATGGATCCCGCACTCTTCGAAGATATTTTCATGAAGAGCGACGGAGTGGTCATTGCAGGTTCCGGACTGGGTCATGTGAACGAAAACATGATTCCGATGATTGAGAAAGCCGTGAAGAAGGGAACCGTGGTTGTCATGACTTCGCAGTGTATCAACGGTCAGACCAACATGAACGTCTATAACACAGGCCGTGATCTGATTACCGCCGGTGTTATTTCCGTATTCGATATGCTTCCCGAGACAGCCTATGTGAAATTGTCATGGGCATTGGCTAATTACGGTAAATCCGAAGTGAAGGAGATTATGAGAACTCCTCTTGTCGGAGAGATGAGCGAAAGGAGGGTGTTCTGATGGCGGAACCCGAGATGATCTGCGGAATTGAGATTCATCAGCAGTTGGACACGAAGAAACTCTTCTGCGACTGCGAATCACACCTCTGTGAAGAAGGACACGGTTCCGTTTACAGAAGACTCAGACCTACAACTTCGGAAACAGGAGAAATCGACAGGGCTGCGCTTGCACAGTTCCAGAGAAACCTCGGATACAGGTATCAGTCCGCCGAAGGTGCGTCATGTCTCGTGGAATTGGATGAGGAACCTCCCCACGGAATCAACAAGGATGCAATGGAAACCACTCTGATTTTCTCGGAAATGATGGGTGCACGTGCGGTCGACGAAGTCCACTTCATGAGGAAAATTGTCGTCGACGGTTCGAACACATCCGGTTTCCAGAGGACCGCGTTGGTTGCAACAGACGGTTCGATTGATGTCAACGGAAAGAAAATTTCGATTCTTTCCGTCTGTCTGGAAGAAGATGCCTGCCGTAAAGTCGAGACAACCGATGCCGAAATTACGTACCGTTTGGACAGGCTGGGTATTCCGCTTATTGAAGTCGCTACAGGGCCCGATATCCGCACTCCCGAAGAGTGTATGGAAGTTGCATTGAGAATCGGTACGCTTCTGAGAGCGACGAAGAGAGTCAAGAGAGGAATCGGTACAATCAGAGAAGATCTCAACATCTCGATTCCCGGCGGAGCACGTATCGAAATCAAGGGAGTTCAGGAACTCAGGCTTCTTCCGCTGTACGTCGAAAACGAAGTCAACAGGCAGAAGATGCTGCTCAGAATCAGGGGAATTCTTAACGACAGGGGAGTGAAGGAAGTACCCTTCGAACCCATAGATGTTACGGATATCTTCAAAGACTGCGGTTCGAAAGTCATTCAGGGCGCACTGAAAGACAAAGGAAAAGTTATCGCAGTACGTCTTCCCGGATTCTCCGGCGTTATGAACGGCGATTCCGGAAAACTCCGTCTGGGAGCGGAAATGGCACAGAGAGCCAGAACCAAAGGAGTCAAAGGAATATTCCATTCCGATGAGCTTCCCAACTACGGTATCGAGCAGAGTTATGTCGATGCACTCCGTGAATTCTTAGGCATGACGGGAACATACGATGCATTCGTAATCTGCGCCGCAAAGGAGAAGAAAGCGAAGGATGCGTTGGAAGTTGCCGTAGACAGAGCAAACATCGCATTGAAAGAAGTCCCTGAAGAAACAAGAGATCCTCTTCCCGACGGTACTTCGAAGTATTCGAGACCTCTGCCCGGAGCGGCGAGGATGTATCCCGAAACGGATGTTCCTCCTACGGAGATTACAAGGGAAAGGATGGCACATATCCGCGGGAACCTTCCGGAACTTCCCGAAGCAATCGAAGGACGTCTTGTTTCGCAGTACGGAATCAACGCACAGCAGGCGAGACAGATCGTACGTCAGGATAATAACGACTTATTCGAAAGAATCGCAAAAGAGTACGATATGGCATCGGTTGCCGCAACGACATTCCTGAACACATACGGTGAGCTGGAACATGACAACGCGGATGTATCCGTACTTACGGATGAGAAGGTCATGCAGGCATTCGGACTGTTAAAAGAAGGCCGTTTCGCCAAGGAAGCGTTACCTGCGCTCCTCAGGGAAATGTGTAACGGTACGGATGCAGAAAAAGCCATAGAAAAACTCGGACTCGGTGTCGTCGATACAGATGAAGCAAGCACGATTATCGCACAGATTGTGAAAGAACGTGAAGAATTCATCAGAAGCAAAGGCGGAGTCGGAGCGATCGGACCTCTCATGGGACCTGTTATGGGCGCTCTCAGAGGAAAGATCGACGGTCAGAAGGCAAATGAGCTTCTTAAGAAAGAAATCGAGAAGCTTATGAGCTCCTGATTCGGGCGATGTGATACATCTGCCCGTGAAACGGGCGGATGTATCCTCTTTGTTCCTGACAACAAAACATCTTTTTTCTGTATTTTCACTTCTTTATGTTTCCCTTCGATACACTGAAATCTGTTTAGATTCGTAAAATGCCGATTATAGGGAACGGTTATATTCTGCAGACAGGATAGATGTCCGTGAACACATGGCTAAGAAGAGAAAAATAAAAATGACAATCGAAGAGCACACCGAAGCTGCCAACAGAGGAGATACAGACTCACGTGATGCGATTCTGAGGGCATACGTCGAAGAGAATACCGTCGAGTGCTGGGAAGATAACGAAGGATGGATCATAGAAGAGGCATTGGACGGATTCGATACCGCTCAGTATGTTCTTTACAGCGTTATTTACTCCGGGGACGGGGGTAAAAGTTCCGATGAAGCCCGTGAGAGAATCGACAGCATAATGGCGGATGCTCTTGAAAACGGAAACCTGGAAGCAGCCATGTTCAAGGCCGTCGGATGTATGCAGGAACATGATTATCACGGTGTAGCGGAATGGTGTATGAAGGGCGTGAAGTACGGAATACCGAATGCGGACGATCTTCTGGAATTTATGTATCTTAAAACGACGGAATATGCCATGCCTGCAGAAGCTGACGAAGATTCGGAAGAATTCGAATCCTGTTGCAGAGAGAAGGCTTTGGATGTAGTGGAAGCTTTCGCCGAGGCAGGTTATGCAAACGCACAATTCGATCTTGCGCATCACTATGCATACAGGGTACCGGAAGCAATGTACGGAGCAGCTTTCAAATGGTTTGAAAAGGCCGCAGAACAGGAACATGCGGAAGCCGAATACAATTTGGGAGTCTTATGTCTCAACGGATGCGGTACTGAAAAATCACCCGAACGTGCCAGAGAATGGTTTTCGAAAGCAGCCGAACACGGTTACGAACAGGCAAAACCGTTCTTACAGTGAGAATCATCTGATTTCCAAAACACGGAGTCTTTCGAAGAAAAGCGGGAGTTCTCCCAAAACCTTTACGTCATAGGGTGAGAGGAGATTGTTTAATCTCTTCTCATCCATAAGCGACGAAACAACAATAACGATTCTTCCTCCGGGAGTGAGATGTTCCGGTGAACCTTCCAACAATCCCGGTAACGGACCGATTCCGTCTTCTCCTCCGGACCATGCTTTTGCTAGGTTTCCGTCATCATCAACGGGAAGATACGGCAGATTGAAGATTATCGTGTCGAATTTTCCTTCTACATTCTCATAAAGATTTGATTCAATAACGGTGATATTGACATTGTTCGCTTTTGCATTGTTTTTCGTACACTCGACGGCATACGGATTGATGTCTGCGGAAGTCACTTTACAACCGTTCTTGGCACAGTGTATCGACACAACACCCGATCCCGGGCCGATTTCCAATACTTTCTCCCCATCTTTAACGTCAAGCGACTCTATCAGCAGAATCGAATCCTCCGACGGAGGATAGACTTCGTCTGTAACTCTGATATCAATATCGGGATTGTATTCCATCGTCTGAGTATCAGTCAATCACAGATACTAATGTTCCGTTCGGATACCGATACGAACAGGTTATCTATCACAAAAGTAATGAAGATACCATGAACAACACTTTGGACATCCTGGCCATCGGGAGTCTCACACGTGACGAAGCGGGAAACATTCTGCAGGCGAGTTCCACGTCCACTCTTATCAAAGCGGACGGAAGACTGATCGTAGTGGACACCGGCAACAGGGACATGAGGCCCGCACTCAAGATGAGTCTCAGGCAGATCGGCGTATTCGCCAAGGATGTCGATACCGTGATTCTTACGCACAGCCATAAGGACCACACAGCAAATACCGACATGTTCCAGAATGCCAAAGTGTACATCCATGACGGCGGAGAAGACGTACCGAAAGGTGCGGAAATTATCGACGGAGATGTGAGTATTGCGGCGGGTGTTGAGTTGGTCTACACCCCGGGTCACACATGGGATTCCATGAGTGTGTTCGTCGACGGTATCGACAGGAAATACGCAATAACAGGAGATGCAGTGCCTCTTCAGGACAACATAATCAAAGGTGTCCCTCCGGGAATCAGCGTGTGTAAGGATGTTGCCATGAAAAGTATTAAGACAATCTGCGACTACGCCGATGTCATAATACCGGGACACGGTGCCCCGTTCAAAATCTGAGGTGAAATCATAATGTCAAGAGAGGTTCCGGAAGAGATCTATTGCGAATGCGTCAAATGCGATGATTACACCACACACGAGGTGCTCAAGGGAAGGATCGGAAAATCATCTCTCGAAGGAACATTCCGCTGCGAAGAGTGCGGAAATGTGTTTTCCGGTACAATCAAGATTCCGAAGATGCACAGGGTCTCGGTTATCATCAGCGACGGCCCTGTTTCCGAGAAGACGGAAACGGAGCTTGAGGAAGGAGAGACAATCAGAATCGACGACGAATTCTTCCTCGAAGACGGAAGGCGCCTGAGAGTCTGTTCCATCGATCTCGGAAACGGTCAGAGGAAGAAAAGAGCACAGACCCAGGATGTCAACACCATATGGGCGCAGCAGTTCGATGTGCTCAATGTGAAGGTTACCGTCAACGACAACCGCAAGAGTTACTCAAGGCGTATTGAGGCAGCTCCGGATGATGAATTCACAATCGGACATGTGCTTACGCTGCCTGACATGGAATGTTACATCCACGCAATCAAGGCACGCGACCGTCTTCATTCAAAAGGTTCCGTAGAGGCAAGAGAAGTTGTCAGAATCTACGGAAAGATGAAGAGAAGAGTCGTTCCCATCATCGAATTCGAAGAAGATGAGGAAGAAGAAGACATCGAGTTCTGATGTCTTCTTCAGCATCTTTCATTTTCTAAAATTACATCCAAAACATCGGAGATGTTGTCACTCCTGATGACATGATCCGCGGCTTTTGCCACAATTTCATCGGAAGGATTGAACGCAATACTCATTCCGGTTTCATCGAACATTTTCACGTCGGTGTAGCTGTTTCCTATCGAAACAACTCTTTTCGGATCTACGCTGAATTCATCGATGAACATCTTCGTGCGTATTCCTTTGTCACTGAGATTGCATCCTTTTACGTATTCCCCGGTGAGTTTTCCTGTTTCATCTGTCAGCAGTCTCACTCCGGAATAACCGTCGAATCCGTATTCTTCGGAAATCATTCTCGAAGCCAACTCAAGACCGCCGCTGCAGATGACACATTTGATGTTATTGTAATGAAGACAGGCAACCGTTTCCTGAATTCCTCCGATCCAGGGCATTTCTCTGAGAATGTGAATAATCCTCGATTCATTGATTTCGGGATCCACATTAAACCAAAGGGCAACATCTCTTCTGATGAACTCATCCTCATCGATCTCATTCTTCTCGAACAATGCAAGCGAATCTTCGTTGCTAACGCCCATCGCATCGTGGACATAACCCCAGCTGCTCCTGGGCAGTGTGAGTGTTCCGTCCATGTCGAAGATGACGAGATCGTACTGTCTTCCCATGTCCGCTCGGATACGTCCTTCGCTAATAATCTTGACGTTTATCTATCACCATGTGCATCACGGGAAAGATGATAACGATAATAGGCACAATCCACGTGGTGAATATCGCCGAGCCGATTATGTTCTTCATCAAGCAGATTTGGCCCGATGCGGTTCTTGTGGAATTGGATCTCACACGTTACAATGCGTTACAGGGAGCGCAGGCATCCGAAAGCAAGGACATTGAAAGTCAGGACAAAATGCTGAAACATGCTGCGAAATATCAGCAGAAACTTGCCGAAGGCAACCGTTCAACCGTCGGTAATGAAATGTTAACCGCAGTACAGACGGGAAGACTCGTAGGTGCGGAAATAGGATTTATCGACGACGATGCCGCAGATACAATAAGAAGGGCATGGGAAGCGATGACCTTCGGTGAAAAATTAAGATACAGATTATCGTCAATCCGTGACAGATTCAAAGGACAGAAAGATGTCCGGAAATTAATTGACGATGCAAAATATGCCGATGAGGCAATGGCTGACGTCCGCCGCAGATATCCCAACTTCGTAAGAGTGTTGGTGGACGAACGTAACGGGAAGATGGCGAAGCAGATTCTCGAATACTCAAAAAGGTTTAGTAACATAGTAGTCGTGGTGGGAGATGCCCACGTCGAAGGTATTGCGGATCTTTTATCTGATTACGAAGTAAGGAAGATAAGACTCGCAGACATTGTCGACAAAGACAGACTCGATAAAGTCAGGACGTCGCTGTGGAACAGAGGGGAGAACAATGAGGGTCAGGTTGTTGGCGTACACACAGAACGCTGAGGCGATATGCGCCGCAGCAGGTAAATCATGCTATTCCGAGAAATCATCCATGGAATTGGTGGATGCACCGAATCCGGATAAGGTGCTGGGAAAGATTGTCGGCATGGGACATCACTCGGTGATCGAACATGCCGTGTTCACCTTTTCAGTGGAAGGTGTGTCGAGATCTCTGACACATCAGTTGGTAAGGCACCGTGTTGCATCGTTTTCACAGCAGAGTCAGAGATATGTGTCGATGAACAAGCCCACATACGTTGTACCGAAAACGATTGAGGCGGATCCCGAACTGAAAGAAGAGTTCGACAGGATTATGGACGAAATCTGGAAATCTTATAACAAACTGGCGGAAAAGATTCCTCCCGAAGATGCAAGATACGTCCTTCCCAATGCGTGTACAACCAATATCACAATCACAATGAACGCAAGGGAACTGATTCACTTCTTCTCACTCAGATGCTGCAACCGTGCACAGTGGGAAATAAGAGAACTTGCGGATGAAATGCTCAGACTCTGCAAGGAAGTCTATCCCGTGATTTTCAAAGGAGCGGGACCTCCCTGCGTAAGAGGAGCATGCCCCGAAGGCAAACTCACCTGCGGTAAGCCCAGGGTCGAATTCAGGGACTGATTTATCAGTGCCATACAGTCCTTTGGGCATGTAATATGCCCCTAGGATACCTTTATATAAGGAATTCTCTTAATCCGCTTTACTCGGTGAAGATACATGGGAAGAATCAGACCCACATACATCAAGAGAGTAGCGATTGATCTCGTCAGCAAGTACCCGAAGGCATTCAACAATGACTTCGAGAACAACAAAGCTATGGTAGGCAGCCTTACCGATGTCTCCTCTGTCACAATGAGGAACAGAATCGCAGGCTACATCACACGCTACGTTGAACACGTAGAGATCTAAACGCTTTCACTCCTTTTCAAACCCTAATTCCGCATTACGGTGAAAGCTCGCGTGGGGTAGCTTGGATATCCTTTGAGATTGCGGATCTTACGACCCGGGTTCGAATCCCGGCGCGAGCGCCATCTTACACCATCGTGTCATACCTGAGGTACGTCCGCAGCCGTTTTTACCTCAGATTTTCTCAGAATTAACGTAAGTTTTCATTCCTGAGGCGGTTCTTCGGGCCATACTTTGGATACTATTTCCGCATCTCCCGGAGGTAAGATTCTCGACACTTCTTCTTCCGGAACCATCAATTCTTTGGCCATGAGTGCGGCGGTCTTTCCCGCTTTACCCCTTCCCGGATGTATGACGAAGTATTTGCCGGAAAGTTTCTTCATAGATTCGAGAGGAGAACACATGACTTTTCTTGTGTTTTCGTATGTGATTTCTCCTACAGCCAATTCCATCGGTAAATGATACTCATAGTTTCTCTTACCGCGGATGATGAATGCGCCTCTCGGTACGAATTCTCCCGCCTGAGGTGTTTTACTGACCTGGTCTGTATAAACCCAATATGCGCTTCCGTCGGTAAGGGCTGCAACCCAACCTTTTGATTGTGCGAGAGCGTAGATACAGGCTTCCCTGAGATCATCTTCGGGAGCATCCTTTCCTTTCTTGATAACGGTAGACGGAGCGCCGTGGAGATCCGCGTGGGCGTAAAGATCGTCTTCTTTCAGATGCTTCTTCACGATGTTGTCGTTGGTGTGTGCATCCTTTCCTGCAATAACCAATCTTCCCGAGGGTGCGATGAACCATTTGTATCTCTCAAACCAGAACTGTTTCGTAGGATGGATCTTGTTTGCCATCGCAGCCTTGGATTTCGCAATACCTGCTTCCTTCTTTTCGAGTTCCTGAAGGCTGATGTCGAGTGCGTCTTTCGCCCTCTTCGCTTTCTCGTTGATTTCTTTGCTCTGCTGATAAATCATAGAAGCATTGGAGTCGATGCTTTCGGTGTAGTCCAAAGTGATTCTTACGCCGTTGAATTCCGCAATCACCTTATTTTTGGAAGGGTCGATCTCGGGAACGTAAGGGATTTTCAATGCTCCCTCCCTGAGTTTTTCCCATGTGAGTTTCTTGGACTGTTCGTTCAGAACTTTCAATAATTCGTCAACAGGCTGATAGTTTGCATAGATTGTATCCGCCCTGAGTTTCAGACTGTCGGATTCCTCTCTGTACTGCTCGACGGTATCGGTCTGTTTTTCAATCCTTTTTCTGAGTTTGACTATTTCGGGATCGACGTACTCCTCAGCTTCGTTCTTTTCCGTTTCCGCGACAAGTGTATCGATTGCTTTCGAAACGGTATCGTATTTCTCTGCGGTGTATTGTGAATAAATGGACATCTCAAC
>CAVFUJ010000040.1:0-10420 GCA_963625795.1 Anaerovoracaceae bacterium | reverse complement strand
GTATATCATATCGGCAAGATATTCCAGTTTATTTGTACCGATCATTTCCGTCGGCATCTGATACGAGAAGAACATCTTCATCGGATCGAATGCGTGGTGTATCAGCTCGATGTACTGCTTCTGTTCCTCGAGTTTCTTCCTGAAGTATTCTCCGTCGACATCGTCGGGGTACACACGGTTGCATATGAGGCATTCCACCGTTTTATTGTAAAGACAGAGATACGAATAAGCGCGCATGGTCTCGTTGATAACCATTTTTTCGGGATTTACAACCAAACGTACCGTTGTCTTCTTCGGATCTTCGAGAATATCCCTGACTTTGATCATACGTCCCTTGACTTCTGAAATTGTATTGAATACCGCTTCGGACGGTAACGGGAAATCCATAACCTTTCCGACGAACTTCTTTGCCATAAGAACGAGTCTTTTCACTATGTTGAACAGTCTGTCGAGGTACCATTCGGACATATCCGGGAAACTCAGAAGTCTGAGTGTTTCTCCTGTAGGTGCCGTATCGATGACCGTGACATCGTAAGTGTTCTTTTCGTCGAAATCGAGAATATACAGCAACGCAACGATCATTTCCATTCCCGGGAACACTGCGAATTCCTCTGCGGAAAGATCGTCCATTCCCTGGGATCTGAAGAAATCCGAGATGTATCTCTCGATATCGTACCATTTGGTCCTGAGTTCGTGAATAACATCTATTTCAAGAGCATCAAGATTCGGAGCTACGTTCGTAATATCCGAACCGAGTTTCATGTCAAGGGAATCTGCGAGTGAATGAGCCGAATCCGTACTCATCACCATCGTCCTGTAACCCATCTTGGCGGCACGCATCGCCGTCGCCACAGAAACCGATGTCTTTCCGACTCCGCCCTTACCGGTATTGATGATGAGCCTCATGTCGGGCATCATCGCTACATCTGTATTTATTCTGAACGACTGAAGAATAGAAGGAGTGCCGAGGATGGGGTTCGAACCCATGACCTTCGGATTTCCCTGGAAGAGGTCTGTTGACCATCTTAGACCCTATGAGTCCGACGCTCCACCAGGCTGAGCCACCTCGGCATGTGTAATAGGTTTGAGGGGAAGATGTTTGAAGGAGGATATATTGGTTTACTCTTCCTGGGCTTCTTCAGCTGCAGGTTCCGCGGCGGGTTCTTCCTCTGCGGGAGCCTCTTCTGCCGGTGTCTCTTCGACTTCGGGCTTTGCGAAGATGTCCATGATGGACTCGGGCTCTCCCTCACCGTTGGAGAGAACTTCACTCTTGCGGATTTCGATCCTCTTGATGGGGATAACGACATGACATGCCTTTGCGACATTCCTGCCCATGTCACCGGAGACGATGAGCTTGATCATGTTGGAGAGGTCGTTCTCCTTTCCCATCTCGTTGAGTGCGTCTGCGATGCAGCGCCTCATTCCTTCTTCCTGTGAAGACTGAATCCTCTTGTCCGCGATTGACATTGTCTTGATCCTGAGGACGTATCCGTCTTTGGTCTCGACATCGACAACGTGGTCGGTCTTCGTCTTCTTTCTCCTCGTCAGTCTTCTCACGTAGTCGCTGGTGAGCTCATGACCGATGAACGATGTCTTCGCGTCATGTCCGTCAACGCCTGTGATCTGGAATCTCATCTTGATGTGCTGTTTCGAGAAGTCGCCTGTGAGTTCCTGAACGGTGACATCGACTGTCCTTCCGTAGAGAGTCTCTACTTCGATTGCGGGTGTGTCTCCGATCTCGACCTCGTTGAACATACGGGGTGCGTGGATCTTATACCATTCTTTTGCTTTCCACTTGTCCTTAATCTTACGGGACGCGGCTTTGACTTTCTTTACTGCTGCCATCAGAATCCTCCTTGATTTGAAGCAAGATGATGATATACACTTACTATAAAAACACTTTCAGCATGTTTTAAATATAAGTGGTTAAAGAAAAATGTCCGTAATTATCCTAATCAGGATAATTATCACAATTGCGGAAAACATCCTTCTTTTATTGTACTATAATGAGAGAAGAATTAACAGGAAGTACAGGGGGATGAACCCCCTGCGTTTCAGTTTCAGAGCACAACAGGTGTCTGGTGTGCTGCAAGTCCGAGAGCTTTCTCGTCCATTCCCATTGCAATTCCGTAGAGCTGCGAGAGGTGGAGGACGGGGATGCTGTAACCGAGTTCCTTCTGTCCGATATCGAACTGGAGGTGACAGAACGGACATACATCGACGATGTATTTTGCACCCGATTCTTTCATGTTCTCGAGGTTGGTCTGTGTGAACTTGAGTGCGTTTGCGGGGAATCCTGCACGGAGACCTCCTCCTGCACCGCAGCACATGACCTTCTGTTTCCTGGGCATGGATTTTGCACCGGTTGCCTCAATCAGGTCATCGAGGATGTGGGGGTTCTCGGGGTCGTCCAGCTGTTTGATCTTGCTGGGCTTGAGGAAGTGGCATCCGTAGAATGCTGCAACCTGGTACTCGAGGGGCTTGGTGATCTTTGCTTTGATTGCTTCGACACCGACCTCGTTGTAGAGGACTTCGGCGAAGTGCCTGACCTTGGTTGTTCCCTTGTACTCGAGTCCGATCTTTGCGAGGATCTTGTTGACTTCTGCGAGAAGTTCCTTGTCTTCTGCGAGTTCGTGTGCTGCATCGAAGAGCGATCCGTAGCATCCGTTGCAGATTGTGAGGATGTCGAGACCCTCTTTCTCTGCGAGAGCGAGGTTCCTTGCAGCTGCGGCGATCCATGTCGTCTTGTCGAATGCCCTGATTACTCCGGGTGCGGGACAGCAGCTTGCGTCTTTGAGGTCGACGAGTTCGAGACCGAGTGCCTCTGCGACGACTCTTGTGGACTTCTCGATACCGGGGTATCTGAGAGGTGCAATGCAACCGAGGAAGAATGCGTATTTTGCCATTGTAATCACTCCACCAATTTCTTGAATCCGGTAGCATCGAAAATGACGTCGAGATCCGCCTTCGCTTTCTCGTTTGCGAGAACTGTCGGGGGCACCTCATCGAGACCGAGTTCTTTCCTCTGTGCTTTGACCTTGTCGTTGATGGAAACTGTGTGTCCGAATTCGACGAGGTTCTGTCCTGTCTTCTTGTGTGCAGGGTACATCTTGCCGCTTGCGACTGCGATGTTCCTGAGTGCGATGACAACGTCTACGATCGGGACGCCGCGGGGGCATCTCTCCTCGCATGTGTAGCATGTAGTGCACTGCCAGAGATCCTCACTGTCGATGATCTCGTCTTTCAGTCCGAGCTGTGCCATCCTCATGAGTTTCCTGGTCCTGTAGGCTGTGATCTTACCCGAGGGGCAGCCCGCAGAACAGGTACCGCACTGGAAGCACATCTTTGCGCCCTCTCCGCCTGCGGCAGAGAGCTCACCGATGAATTCAGGGTTGGGTGCTACCATGATATTACCTAAAACGTGTTAGGTTGGACGTACTATATAATCCAATCACGTCCGAAGTTTGAAGTATTACCTCTAACGGTAACACTCGTCAGAACTGTTTGGACTGGAGATACCTCAGAATACGTGTAATCTCTTTTACTTCTCTTCTGTATACCGCGGTAATAGAATGTCTTAGAAGATGTTTGTCGGTGGCGCTCTTTAACTTAAGACCTCTTTTCTGAAGAAGATATTCGTCTATGAAGAAACTCTTGTTTGAGTTGATTAATTCGGAAAGAAGATACGTTTCGGAATCCACCTTGTATTCAACGCCCATGAGATCCAACTGAGCGTATGCGATTCTCTGCGCACCGTATCTGTATCTCATGTACGACGGACCGTTGTCGACGTGAATCATATCCATATATCCGACATCGGACCATTCGTAATCGTCGACTTCGTTCAGCAACTGAGGGTCGTCGAGAATGATAATGTCGGACATTCCCTGCTTCAGGGAACGGACGTTTGTGTAATCGTCTGACACTATGATCGATGCTTTGATTTTCGACGATGAAACAGCCTGCATCACCAGCTCTTCCGTGACGGGAGAACATGATATTGTAAACTCCCTGTCGTCGGCACATCTTTCGTCCATCATACCGGCGACTTCCAGCAATCTCAGTCCTGTTTCCGTAAGTTCGGTACCGTTCGGCGTGGAAGCCATTAGGCGTGTACCTGCGACTTCCTCCATCTGCACCATATATCTGTGAACAACCGGCGGAGAAATTCCCAATTCCCTGGCCGCAGCGGTCTTGCTGCCGAGTCTGTTGACGGCTGCAAGCACCTCCAGCTGTCTGGAGGAGATGTTCCGTCCGTTGACGACCATGTATGTCTTTACCTCGATTTCCACAATTCTGCAGATACGGGGAATATAGATTTAATTTTCGACAGTTCCACTTTATTTAGTAGAAGACATATCACACCGCAGATTCGCAGTAACCGGGGATTCCATGGACACGACGACGATAGTAACGGCAATTCTGATGCTCGCAGCAGGTATCGGCGTATTCCTGGTTGCATGCATGATGCTCAGCAACAACCTGGAATCGATCTGCAGTTCGAGATTGAAGGCTCTTTTTGCGAAAGCATCCGATAAAAAACTCGTCGGAGTGGGTATCGGTACCGTTACCACGGCTGCGATTCAGAGTTCGGGAGCTACGTCGGTTCTTGTTATAGGATTCGTAAACGCCGGAATTATGTCTCTGACGTTGGCTACCGCCATCATCTACGGTGCGAACATCGGTACGACGGTTACCGCACAGATTGTCGCTCTGGGCATGTTCGGCAGCGACAGCATAAGTTTCACTGCGATTTTCTCGGCATTGGCGGGTGTGGGAGCGTTCATCTACGCATACGCTAAAAACGATAAAACAAAGAAAATCGGAGGGATCGTTGCCGGTTTCGGTATGCTGTTCGTCGGTCTCGACCTTATGAGCAATTCAATGGCGGATTTCGCTCAGTCGGAAGCGGTCATCAGCTTCCTTTCAAACATCGACAATCTGATTCTTCTGATTATCATCGGTATGTTGCTTACAGCCTTAGTGCAGAGTTCTTCCGTCGTTACATCGATTGCGATTGTTATGCTCGTTCAGGGTCTGATTTCCCTTGAACAGGGTATCTACATAACAATGGGTTCCAACATCGGTTCGTGTATTGTCGCTATCCTTGCGGCAATGAGCAGCGGACTCAACGCAAAGAGAGTTGCCGCAATACATCTGTCATTCAACGTATTCGGTGTTATTCTCTTCGCAATAGCGGGATTTATTATGACTGCGGTTACATCCGGCGGATGCACATTCGGTACAATGTTTGCATCCATGTTCCCCAATGCACCGCAGACTCAGCTGGCTATGTTCCATACGATATTCAACGTGACTACAGTCATCATCATGCTGCCGCTGACATCCTATCTCATTGCATTCGTCACAAAACTTCTGCCCGACAAGAAGGTGGAAGTCACTGTGGAAGAGGGTGAACCCCACATGTACTTCATCAACGAGTACATGCTGAAGACTCCCGCAATCGCAGTCATGGAAGTCAAGAACGAAATGATCAACATGTCCAAACTTGCTGTTGAGAATTTCAACTACGCATGCGACGTAATCTGCACGATGGATAACTGCGACTACAAGATGTTCAGAACCAAAGAGAAGGAACTGAACTATCTCAAGAAGAACATCCCGCGTTTTATTGTGAAATTATCCAACACGGAACTCAGCAAGAAGGACAGCGTCTACGTTTCCACAGTCTACCGTACCGTTACCGATTTGGAACGTATCGGAGACTATTCCAAAAACATCGTCGGATATGCGGAGAAGATGAAGATCTCATCCGATGAATTCTCCGATTACGCCAAAGACGAGATAAGGAACGTGCAGAAGCTTATCGATTCGCTTTACGAACGTGTTCTGAAAGCATACACAGATCAGGACTACGATGCTCTCGACGAGGCATATCGGATTGAAGATCAGATCGACGATGCCACCGATAAGATGGCCGACAGTCACATTCAGAGAATCAGTGAAGGTGTGTGTTCCACAAGCGCAGGTGCGGAATTCCTTTCGCTGACATCCGATGCGGAGAGGGTTGCGGACCACTTCATCAACATGGGAAAGACCATCAAAGAACTCAAGAGATGAGTCTGATTTTCCGGTCCGACATCAGAATTTAATATCCATCAGTATATACGCCAAACATGAGTCTGTTGGGAGAGAAATTCAGGGAAGTCGTCACCTCCACTGTCCCGATAGTACTTTTAGTCACGATTCTCGCGATATTCGTTTTGGAACTTCCGATGGATCAGATGATGCTGTTCCTTCTGTGCGTTGTGATGGTAATCGTCGGATTCACGATATTCCTCTCGGGTGTCGACTGGGGAATACATCCGATGGGAATGTCTATCGGACAGGAAATCCCGAAGAGAAAATCGAAACTTTTCATGATAATCATTGTATTCGCAATCTCGTTCCTTGTGACGGTTGCGGAACCCGATGTGACTGTCTTCGGAACACAGGTACATTCGCTGTTCTCGTCGATAGATCCGACTACACTGACATACGCTATTGCGATAGGTGTTGCAATCTTTCTTATCGTCGCAGCGTTCAGAATTATCTACAAACTGTCTCTGAAAATGCTCATCACAATCGGTTACGCCGTGGCAATTGTGTTGGTTCTGTTTATGGACATGACCGGAAACACGGAATTCATCGGTATCGCTCTCGATTCCGGAGGTGTAACCACGGGACCTGTCACCGTACCTATCCTTTTGGCTCTCGGTATCGGAATCTGTACCATGGGGCACAGCAAGGACAGTATGGACGGTTTCGGAATGATCGGTCTTGCATCGATCGGACCGATAATTGCAGTTCTTGTACTGGGGGTCTTCAGCGGAGGAGGCTCCGGAGAAGAAGTCGTATCGAGTGTTTCCCACAGTACAATCGATTTCGAACTCATGTTCACGGAACTGAAAAGTTCCGCCGTAAGCGTAGCAAGCGCACTGATTCCGCTGATGATATTCTTCGTGATATTCCAGAAGATTTTCCTGAAATATTCGTGGACTGCGGTATCGGTTGTATTGGAAGGAACAATATTCGCAGGTATCGGAATCATCATCTTCCTTACGGGTGTGTACACAGGATTCATGCCTATCGCGACAAGCCTCGGTGTGAAATTGGGAAGTATTGCTTCCGAACAGTGGTACATTGTAGTCGGATTGGGATTCCTTATGGGATTCCTCGTCGCATGTGCGGAACCTGCGGTATCGATTCTCGGAGATCAGGTTGAGGAATCTTCCGGAGGTCTTCTTCCGAAGAAGCTTATCATCATGATCATATCAATCGGAGTCGCGGCATTCGTCGCAATAGGAATGACGAAGCTTGTCTTCAACATCAATCTCGCATACATCGTCGTTCCGGGATTCATTCTTACGCTGATTATCATGTGGATCGGTGACAAGGAAATGGTCGGTATCGCATTCGATGCGGGAGGAGTGGCCACAGGACCTATGTCCGTCGCTATTCTTTCGTCGTTCTACGTTGGATTGGCATCCGCACTGTATTCGGGTACACAGGCTGTCATCTACGGATTCGGATTGATCTGTCTCATCGCTCTCGCACCGTGTATGTTCCTGAGTATTCTCGGAATGTACACCAAACACAACAAAATGAAGGAAGGCGACAGATACTATGAGTGATCCGAGATCCGATAACGTTTTGGTGATAGGTCTCGGAAGTCCGATAATGTCCGATGACGCGATAGGTCTGATTGTTGCCGATAAAATCGAAGAGATGAACCTGAAGAATGTGGAAACACGCCAGGAAGCAATCGGCGGATTGGATATCATTCCCGTTCTCTGGGGATACAAACATGCGATTATCGTCGATGCGATACAGACACGCCAGCAGCCTGTAGGTACTGTGATGATTTTCAATCCCGAAGATTTCGAACCTACTGTCACAAACGCTTCCGCCCACGATTTCAATCTTGCAACGGCTATGAAAATCGGCCGTGACATGGAACCGGAACAGATGCCCGATAAGGTGATATTCATCGCCGTAGAAGTCGAAGACATTCAGACGGTTCACGAAGGAATGACGGAGGGCGTGACGGCAGTCGTCGGAGACGCCGTCGACGCAGTCCTCCATTACATCGAAGAATTTCAGAAGTCCAACTGAGATGTGCTGAAATCTTTCATTTCTTTGACATCCGCGCCGTACATCACAACGTTGAGTCCTTCGGGCTTCATGACCTTTTCCGCAATGCGCATGACATCTTCTTCTGTCACAGCGTCCAATCTTGCAAGGCGTTCGTCCAAAGACCTGGGTTTTCCCGTGAGCATTGTGCCTTTCGCAAGACTGTAGAGTCTGCGGTCCGTTGATTCGGTACTTCTGATCAACGCACCTTTCACAAGATTCTTCACTCTCGTGAGTTCTCCCTCTGTGAGACCGTTCTCTTTCAGGGATTTGTACGTACGTGCAACCGTACTGACTGCTTCGTAAACATTCTCTTCCGTTGCGGACATGAACGTTCCCATGCTTCCCGCATCGGTGTATTGGTCGACGTAATCGTAAATGGAGTAGACAAGAGCCTTCTTCTCTCTGACATCCTGGAACAGTCTTGACGAAGATCCGGAACCGAGTACTGCACTGAGCATCGAAAGTGCCGGAATCTCATCGGATTTTGCATCGAATGCCCTGAATCCCATACCCACGTAGCAGTGATCTCCTTCCCATTTGTAGTGTTTGTAAACAGAACCGGTAACTTCGGGAGCTTTCCTTACGTTTGCCTTTCCTCCGGCCATGTCATCGAAATTCTCTTCAGCCCACGCAACGGCATCCTGAGCGTCTACGGCACCGCATGCAAACACAGTGAGATTCGGAATTCTGTATCTGTCTTCGTAATATTTGCGGAGATCTTTGAACGTAAGAGATTTCACAACCTCTCTCGTTCCCGCTTCGTTCTGTCCCAGACGGTGACCGTCCCAGAGAACTTCTCCGAAGAGATCGTGAATATACGAATCGGGATCGTTTTCGCACATGCTGATTTCCTGCAGTACGATCTTCTTCTCCAATTCCGTGTCTTCTTTATCAATCAGAGGATTCCTGACGATATCCGCAACCAAATCTTTGGCAACCTTTGAGGTTTCTTTCAGCGTAATTCCGTAGAATGCCGTCATCTCTTTGGCTGTGAAGGCATTCATCTCTCCTCCGGCACCTTCGATTTCTTTGGACATTTGGAAAGATGTGCGTGTATCGGTCGCCCTGAACACCACATGCTCCAAAAGGTGCGACAGACCCATAATCTCCTGAGTTTCATCCCTTGAACCTGTATTCACCGCCACCATATATCCGGAAATTCTGCATCCGGGAACGGGGTCGGTTATGACGGGTATTCCCGCCGAAGTGTATTCTGTCGAGATTGTATTGTCTGCCATAATCCGCCGTAACGTGGAACACCTTAATATCATTACCACGATTGGGTAGGCATGGATGAGATGACCCTTCACGAATACACCGACAGAGAACTGAACAATGCCGTTGCAATCATCGGATTTCCGAGTCTCGGACTCATCAGTTCCATCGCAACAAGCTTCCTTGCCAAGCAGCTCGGGCTCGATCTCATCGCTTCGATATCGTCACCTTCCTTCCCGCCGTATGCGATAATACAGAACGGAATACCCATGCCTCCCGTGAGATTCTATATGGGATCAAGGGAAAACGTGGAAGACGACGGAGGCATCGACTGTGAGGATATTGTGGTCATAACATCCGAATTCGTTCCGAAGGCGGAAACGTTCACCGTATTGGCGGATATTCTCGTAAAATGGTGCCGTGACAATAATGTCCACACCGTGATTACTTTGGACGGCATTCCACAGTTCGCTCCCGATCAGTACAGCATTCTCGGAGTCGGTTCCACCGAAAGAGCCAGAGAACTCATGAAGAAGTACGAAATCGATTCCGTAGACGAAGGTATGGTAAGAGGACTTTCGGGAATGTTACTTGTGAATGCGGCTGAAAACGATCTCGATGTTATTACATTGCTCGGTTCCGCAAAACAGGATATGCCCGATCCGAGAGGCGCAGCCAAGATCATGGAACCTTTGGCGAAAATGTTCCCGGAACTTGAGATCGATACCGAACCTCTGTACAAAGAAGCGGAAGATATCGAAAAGAAAATCACCGCTCAATCATACAAGACAAACGACAACATCTACGGGTGAGTCTTTCTCTTAAATATCAGTTGCCCATATGAGTTGCCATGTACTTAGTGCCGTGTGAATTCTTCATTACATCCAGTTCGGCAGTCAGCGAGGTCTCGGGACTCAACGCCTTCGACCGCGCACTCATAAAGGCCGGAATCGGCGAACAGAATCTCGTTTCGGTTTCGTCTGTCATACCGATAGGTGCCAAAAGAACTGAGAGGAAAGAAATGCCGATGGGTGCGGTCACACACTGCGTACTGGCACAGATGAGAGGT
>CAVFUJ010000039.1:0-10575 GCA_963625795.1 Anaerovoracaceae bacterium | reverse complement strand
ATACCGCACAGGGTAGAGAGAAGGAATGCGGTCAGCCATCTTTTCATACTCGCGGCGATGTGTGAGTATATGGTCGTACGGAACATCAGCTTCTCTTCGAACAGATACTGATACAGTCTCTCGAACGTTTCCAGAGGATACGGGAATTTCAGCAGTCTGTCATACATTTCATTGTAGTACCATGCGAAGCACTGCCAAATGACTACAATAATCATGATTCCGGCGATGAAAATCAGTATTCCTTTCAGAATGTTATGTAAAGTCGACGAAGGAAGCTCGATCATATCGCTGTCGGCGGACTCTCTTCTGCCGAAATATTTCGCTATCCTTCTGTCGTCGCCCGATATCATTTGACCTTGATTTATTTCATTAATATTTTACATTATTGTCTAATAATTAACAATTGTTATTCCGCAGAACGCATGACGGATCGCAAACCGGAAATATAGCCAGATCGATCTGATTGCATGAGCGGCGACGCCGAACCGATACTTCTGTACAATGACGATGCAAAAGGGGTCAAAGTACATACTTCGCTCATAAGGCATATGGGTTCATGCGACAGATTCACTTGAATCTGATCTGCAGATTGAGTTTTACCATGGTGCCCGCATCTTCAACTTTGTAAATTTCGGAGAAACCGTATCTCGTTGTGGAGGGGGTATCGAGTTTTGTGTTTCTGAAAAGATACTCCTCAAAGTCGTCTCTGTTGTATATATGGTAACAGAGTACTTCGCCGTCATTTTTGACTATGATGTATCCTCCGGTTGCATCTTCTTTTCCGTTCCACGGTGTAGCAGGTTTCATACCGAGGGCAACTGCGGCAAGTAATTTTTTGATTTTATATTCGTAAAGCGACACTCCGTTGCGAAGTTTCAGACCGAGAGGATTCTGTTTCTGAAGAATCTGCGCCTGTTCGCTGATGCTGCTGATGCCTTCGATGTAATACAGTTTGAGCATCTCAGCAACAATCTTATCGAGCATAGTATCAATCAAAGAAAGATTTCCTTCGAAAATATCATTTTCCGCTCTTACGAACTCAAATTTCATACCGTAAGAAAGAATGTCCTTGTACCAATCGCTCAGTTTTCTGTCACCCTTCGGAGGGATGTCGATATAATGTACTCCGTCATATTTTCCGGTGTCCTTTTCCGTTACTCTGTACACAAAATTTGTGGTTTTTCCTGCATTGAGCAACGTAGACGGGTGTCCGAGCATTGATTTAATACTGAATCCCAGCAGCGGTTCCATGCCTGTGCGCGCATCGTGTATCTGAATTCTGATGTCCTGCTTGTTTTTTGACGGAGATTTGATGGAATAACATTTGATTTCCGACATAAATTTCTGTGTATCTTCTGCAGAGAATGACCCTTTGGAGGTTGTTATTCTGTTCAGGAGACGTTTTGATTCATCCGTAAATCTCGATCTTTCCACACTGAGGATTTCAGTACTGTCTTTCATAACCGAAACATGTTCTCCGTCATCGGATATTACAAACTCCAACGCATTGTCTTTCCCGTTGCGTATGACTTTCAGAACATCGTAGAACACGTCGTTTCTTTTGTTTATGTTTCCGTCTGCGGCATATATGCGCCCGTCAGCAAGGATACGGAGGAATGCGTAAAACTCCGACCATTCTCCCCTGTTTCCTGTTAATTTATCCATATCATTCACCGCACATACAATCGGCAGTTTTTGCCGGAACAGCCGAAAGAACAGATTCGGTGTTTTTCTCAAGAACGCACCTGATGTTCTTTGCAATAGCTTCAATAACAGGCACCGTGACACTGTTTCCGAGTTGTTTGTATGAATGTACATCTGCCAAGGGAAGCACATACGAATCAGGGAATCCCTGCAGTCTCGCCCATTCACGCGGAGTCATCTTTCTGATGCCTTCGCGGTTTACTTCTCCTTTGATATGAGTCACGGGTGTGAAATCTGTCAGCCTGTCATCGATGATGAGGTTCCTTTCTTTTCCCATGCCTCCGCAGACGATGGCGCCCGCAACACTGTCCTGATCGCGCACAACATAGCCGAATCCGTTACCTTTCGATTCATGTCTCGCTTTATGTTTTTTAAGCGATTCAAGATACACATTGCTCAGATAGTACTTGACAGAGACAGGTTTACTTTCGACGATGTCTCTGATTTTTGTATTCGGATCCGTGGCCTTCGGGAATGTAAATGACGAACTGTCTATATCGTTCCTGAATGCTACAATGTAGATACGTTCGCGGTTCTGCGGCACACCGAAATCTCTGCTGTTCAGGACTTCGGAATATACTTTGTAACCTAATTCTTCCAGGGTCTCTTTGATGACTTTGAACGTATTCCCTTTGTCATGTATCGTAAGACCTTTGACATTCTCGCAGAAGATTACTTTCGGTCTGTGATAACTGCAGATTCTTGCGACATCGAAGAAGAGTGTACCGCGGCAGCGCCCTCTGTAATCATCATGAAATCCCTGCTTCTTACCTGCTATGCTGAATGCCTGACAAGGAAATCCGGCAAGACAGATGTCGAAAGGAGGAATGTCCTTCTCGTCGATGGCAGTTATGTCACCTGCTATATCGAACCGATCTTTAAAATTCGCCCTGTATGTCTTCTGGGCATTCTCATCCCATTCGCACACGAATTCCGTGTCGATTTCGTTTCCGAAAGCACGGTCAAATCCCATGCGTATTCCTCCGATACCTGCGAATAAATCGATGGACCTGTACGGAGGCGTATGTTCAGACGACATCGTTATTGTGTTGGTAAAACTCTGATTTAAGCTTATTGACGGGGTCGCCGATTGATGACGAATGTCACAGTCTTCGGCAGCGGATACAAACATTTACCCGGACGTTAATCAGCCCCTGTGGACAATCACACACCCGAACAGCGCAGAAAAAACATGCAGGCAATAAGGTGTAAAGACACCGGAATAGAACTGGCACTGCGTAAAGAACTGTGGTCGAGAGGCATACATTACCGCAAGAACTGTAAGAAAGTTTTCGGTCACCCCGATATCGCATTCATCGGGAAAAAGGTGGCTGTATTCTGCGACAGTGAGTTCTGGCACGGTTATAATTGGGACAGCCGTAAATGTTCGATAAAGACAAACAGCGAGTTTTGGATTGCAAAGATCGAACGTAACATCAGGCGCGACAGAGAGGTTGACAGGACGTTGGAATCGGAAGGTTGGACAGTACTGAGATTCTGGGGCCGTGAGATAAAGACGGATGTCAAAGGGTGTGCGGACAGGATATGCGACTGTCTGAAATAACAATGTGACAGCATACCGGGTTCGAGGTCAATTATGATTATAATCTTTATTCCGTATGTGTAAATTATGTTGAACGTCGGGATCAAGGGAACCAAGACGGAAAAAGTTGTGAAAGAGAATACTGCCGAAGCAGTCGGAAGCGGAACGCTTCCTGTGTATGCAACACCTATGATGATTGCTTTGATTGAAGCAACCGCAAGTCAGAGTGTCGCACCTTTCCTCGAAGAGGGAAAGAGTACAGTCGGAACACATCTCGATATTGCACATTCCGCCCCGTCTCCGATCGGTATTGAGGTTACCTGCGAGACCGAGTTGATTGAGATTGACAGAAGGAGATTGGTTTTCTCGGTTGTTGTTAAAGATTCTGCGGGAGAAATCGGTTCCGGAAAACACGAGAGATTCATCGTCGATAACGAGAAGTTTCTCTCGAAGGCTGAATCGAGGCTCTGAAAAAAAGTGCATTGCATTAGGGATTTACTGTTTTAAACGTGAAAATGCCCTATTACAGTACACTTTTTCTTTTTTAATAACAAAAAAGTGTATCATAAGCAGAAAACTTCCTTTCATTTTCGATTTTTTATGTTTACAATACACTTTTTATACAAAAATATTAAAAAAAGTGCATCATAATATGCAATTCACAAAAGGAGACACATCATGGACGAGATTAAAATGACAGAATACGTCGACAGACTGCTCAAATGGAAAGACTGTACCGACGTTGTGAAGGTATTGATCGGCGTGAGATGTCTCGACAAAACACTGATTATCGACCAATATGTGAAAAGACTGAAGGATGACGGCATTGATCCCGGGGACATACTCCGTATCAATCTCGGTATGGACGGTCTTGAGGCCAAAGATCACAACGAATTGAATTCACACATTCACGGAAAAATCCCCCGTGACAGAAGGACATACGTTTTCATCGAGAATATCGGGACGGTGAAAGGCTGGGAAATGACTGTCAGTTCACTGATGGCAGATTACGACGCGGACATTTACATTTCAGGTTCCGACGTGCATTTTCTTTCAACTGAATACTCTGCATGCATAGCAGGAAAGTACGTCGAACTCAAAGTCTATCCGTCATCGTTCGGAGAATTTCTCAACCGTTATCCGGTTGCACAGGAAAAAGACAGAAGTGCCAGATTCATGCAGTATCTTCATACCGGAGGTATGCTGCTGACTGATCCGGATATGGATGATAATCACAATCACGGAATGGAAGAAGGCACATACTACTCCGCAGTTGTTTCCGGTATTATTCCGTGGGTGAAAGTGGGGAAATACAAGGCTTTGAATTCCGTCGCGAAGTATCTCTTTGAGAATGTCGGCAACGTCATCAAAGCAGATGACATAGTCAGAGAAACAGAACTCAACAAAAGAACCGTTGTAAAATATCTTCAGGCACTGACAGGAGCATTTCTGTTTTACAGAGCCGACCGTTATGACATATTATCGAAGAAAACTCTGCAGATTCACGGAAAGTACTATCCCGTGGATACGGGGATGAGGTTGGCTCTGCCGCCGTACGGAGGTCCGTTGAATGTACAGAAACAGCTTGAGAATGCTGTGTTTATGGAACTTCTGAGAAGAGGATACACCGTCAAAACAGGTTATCTCAGAGGCAAAGAGATCGGTTTCGTCGCAGAAAAAGACGGCAGTACGGAGTATTACTGTGTGTGTCTGTCGTTACTTTCCGATTCTGTGTTTGAGGATGAAATCCGTTCGCTGAAGGCGGTTGACGACAATTATCCGAAGACAGTGCTTTCAATGGATGCGTCTGCGAGGAATCTTCCCGACGGATTGATTCACAGGAATGCGATTGAGTGGATTTTGGACACAAAGCACTGAATACGGAATCGATTCCGAATGTCAATCGATTATAATCGATTACAATCGATTGGCATTCCGATTGCAGTCGATTAAAGTAATATGGTCGGAGACACATCGTCATTTATGTCTGAGAAAAGCTTCACGGAACTGTATTCCTTTGAAAATCGGATTTCTTCCGTTCAGGATCTTACTTTCGATTATCTCAGATTCAAATTCGATGAAAAACTGCTCCCGCTGACGGATGAGTGTATGGAATCGCTTCGTATCCGCAGAAACGGCGAATATACTCAGTTGGGATACATGCTGTCCGATCAGTGTAATCATTCCATCAAAGCCGCGGCATTTGCCGACGATTCCAAAACGGAATTCGTCGACCGTAATGAAATCACCGGAAGCATACTGAAACAGATGGATGATGTGCTTGCATTTATTTCGAGATACAACAGAACGTCATCCGTAATCAAAGGGATGTACAGAGGGGACAGAAAGAATTTCCCGGAAGCAACCGTGAGAGAGGCAATTGCCGATGCAGTAATGCATCGTGACTACAGTTCGGACGATCCGATGCTGGTTTCCGTATTTCCGAAAAAGATGACTGTTGTTTCTCCGGGCGGTACAGACGGATATTACACTTCGGAGGAGCTGACGGAAGGTGTTTTACCGCCGAGGAACAGAAATCTCGCAGCTGTTCTGCATAAACTGAAACTCATTGAGGTATGCGATATCGATATTCCGCATATTTTCAGTTCATACGGCGGATTGTCTGTAAAGCCTGTAGTCAGGGTCAGTCGGGCATTGTTTGCGGTAATTCTGCCTGCGGTGAATGAGGGTACAGAGGGCGATCTGACAGCATTTCTCGAAGGAAGGAACGTATTTACACGTAATGAAATGGAAACCGAACTCGGTATGAACAAATCCGAAGCCGTATCGATTCTCAACGGATTGATTAAAATCGGAGCTGTGGTGAGAATCGGGCAGGGAAGATCCGTAAGGTATGAAGTAAACAGGTCGATGTGACTTGTTTTTCATCTTCATTTTCATATTCAAATGAGTATGAAAACTCATTTTTTGAGTTTTAAAGCATTCAAATGACATTTAAAAATCGATTTCTGACATTTAAATGAATGTTAAACGCATTCATTTGACACTTAAAATGAATATGAAAAAAAATTTCCGATTGAAACTGCGGTCAATTGTTGCAAAGACGCCCTGCGCAGTATATTTAATCGGACTTTCGGGACAAAGCTCACGCTAATCCGAAACAGTGATAATAATTGGTCCCCACTCCCTGATTTGAACAGGGGATCTGCTGATTTCAGCGGCTGTACCGGCATTGCCGGGAACTCTCTACAGTCAGCCGCTCTAGCCAGGCTAAGCTAAGTGAGGACAATCCGACAATAAGGATAGATTATTTAAACTTGCTGTTAAGCCGAAATTACGGAAAACCGCAATCTGGCTCATCCGATGTAGCCCAGGTCTGCGTGTTTCTGCTGACCGGCTTCCATCTCTTTGACTTTTGCAGTAAGCTCATCGATCTGCTGACATTTGTCGTTCAGTTCGGATTTGTCCAACTCGATACCGAGTATCGATTCAAGAACATTCAGCAAGGCAATTCCGCTTTTGTAATCGACGAAATATCCCGATGTTTCGCCCATAAGGCACTGTGAAGGAATACCGTAAATCTTACCGAATCCCACAAGAAGTGCGGATGCGCCCACAATTCCTCCCGCAGGTTCTCCCGGAGAGAATACAACGCCGTGTTTCTCCAGATCTTCTTTTAATTCCGAATCCGACACTGCGCCCAAAACTCTCGGCGAGTCGGCCATTTTACCTGTACCGTATCCTCCGAGTGTGATAATCCTTGAAACATCGAATCTTATGAAGACTTCTTTCATTAAATCTTCACAGATCAGATACTGTCCTTCGGGAGTTGTTCCCTGATATTCTCCCAGAAGAAGAATTATGTCCTTATCTCCCGCTTTCGCATAGTAGAGTTCGTTGCATGCCATGTCGATAACACACTCGTTATCCAATGTGACCTGCGGAGGGAAACTGTCTGAGTATACGGTTGCAAATCTCACTGCATTCAGTTTTTCCGCGATGAAATCCGCCGCAATCTTACCTACGTTACCGACACCCGGTAAACCTTCGATAAGAATCGGTTTCTTAAACTCGGGAATTTCATCATAGATTATCGTCGTGCAGTTTCCCATTTTCCCCATACTCCTGAATAATCGATTCTCTCCTGTATCTGCCGTAACGGTCGTCTGGAGAGTATCTCGGCGGATGTGCGTTCACTGTTTCGCAGGAACACACGGGACACAATCCCTTTAACGAATAGCGCCCGCATTTCGGACACCTTCTCAGGGATGATTTCACGGCCGTCACCTGCTCTCACGTTTAAGTGTCGCTTCTCCGCCTGCTTTGGTGAGTGACTTAATCGCAGCGTTGGAGATTCTCTTGAGAACATCCTCTGCCGTTTTGTACTCATCGGCGGTGATAACCACTCTGTATTTCGGAGAACCGACGGATGTAATCGAAACTTCCGCATCGTCGCCCGCTTCGTCGAGTCCCGCTTTGAGAGCGGCCTTGATGTCTTCGACTCCTTCGGGTGCGAGTGTTTTCATCTCAAGAATCGCATCGATCTCCACGTACGGGAGTGTGACGTTTTCTTTGGCGACTTCGATGAACGTTTCCACCCAATCTCCCGTATACTCCTCGCGGAGTTCGTCGGGGTTGGCGGCTACGGCTTCGAATGCACCGTATAATGTATCATAAGCCTCGGTGAGTTCGTTTCCGAACTCATCGAAGGCATCGTCAACTGAAATGGAAAGTCTCTCGGCGATGATTTCGACAAGCTTTTCGGCTTTCTTCTCATTCTTCCACTGCTGGACTTTCTCTCTCTTCTGATGGTCGTTGACGGATTTTAAAGAAAGGTCGATGTGACCTTTTTGTGAATCTACGCCCAGAACCTTGCAGACAACTTTCTGTCCTTCTCTGATGAAGTCTCTGATGTACTTCACCCAACCAGAGGCAATATCCCTGACGTGAATGAATCCTTCTTTTCCTTCGTATTCATCCAATGTGACGAAGGCACCGAAGTTCTTCACGTTGACGACGGAGCAGACTACGAGCTCTCCGTTCTCGGGAAATTCTCTGGAGCGGGACATCAGTTGTATACCTCGACCACTTCGCCTTTGAGGTCGGCTTTTCCGCCCTTGGGTTTGACGAGGGTGGCGCCGCAGACGTTGCATGTGACTGTGGTCGCTGCTTTGCTGAATGTAACCTGTTCGTTGCCGCAGTCGGCACATTTGATTTTGACGAATTCGTTAACCATGGGGATCACTCCGTAAGCTCGAACTTCTTTGCTCTTATGCAGGCTGTGAGGTGTGCTTTCTTGCACTGGGTGCATCTGTATCTGATGTTGACCCTCTTGGTCGGCTTTTCCCTTCCTTCGGGCTTAGGCCTCGGGAAACCTCCGTAACCGGCGGTGACCTTTCTGAATCTCCTCTGACCCCATTTGAGTTCGCTTGCTTTCTTCTTTTTGACCCTTTCTACATCGTGGACGGTGTGCGTCTCACAGAAGGGGCAGTATGTTTTGATCGTTCTGGGCATTTTCATGTGATTCACCCTTGATTATGCGTGGAAGGTTGCTAATATCGAGGTTATATAAAAATAGATTGGGTGGTGTACAATCTCTTTCTATATTATTTATAGAGAAAGAACGGCGTTCATTCGCCCATCTTCTCTATGCTTCCGTCTCCCGATGCGATTAATACGGTTGTGGCTGTGTTCAGGAATAAACCGTTCTCGACGACTCCGGGGATTACGTCGATCCTCGATTCGAGGAAGAAGGGATTTGCGATTGCGTCGAATTTGCAGTCGTAGATGTAGTTTCCTCCGTCGGTGACGAAAGGTTCGTTGTCTTTCATCCTGAGAGTTGCTTTGCATCCCTGTCTCTCGAGCATGATTTTCGTTTTTTCATGACCGAATTTCAGTACTTCGACGGGAAGATGTGTCTTTACACCGAGGACTTCGACTCTCTTGGAGGAGTCGACGATGATCACTTCCCTGACCGACGATGAAGCAACTATCTTTTCTCTCAGGAGGGCTCCGCCCAATCCCTTGATGAGCTGCATGTCGTTATCGACTTCGTCGGCACCGTCTATTGTGACATCGAGATGATCCACTTCGCTTAAAGGAACGACTTTTACGCCGTTTTCTTTGGCGAGATTCTCACTCTGTACGGATGTTGCGACGCATGTGAGACTGTATCCTTCCTTCACTTTCTCCGCGACCCTCAGTATTGCGTAGTAAGCTGTGGAGCCGGTTCCGAGACCGACGTACATTCCGTCTTTGACATAATCGTCCACTGCCTTCTCCGCAACTATCTTCTTGAGGTTCGCTTCAGCCATGTTGTCGCCTTACGGCGCGCTATGTCCTCCGTCTATTTATTGCTGATGAGCGTTATCCGTTTTCAATGAAGTTGGCTGCATTGTATTCCGGCGGGAAGGATTCTTCGTTCGCTGCATATCTGGTACATCAGATGGGTCATGAGGTAAGGTTTCTTGTGAACATCGTTCCCTCGGACAGTGCGTCGTGGATTTTCCATACGCCGAATTTAGGGATTGTTCCGAAAATGGCGGAGGCTATGGATATCCCTCTGATAACTGCCGTGTCCGACGGTACTGAGGAAGGAGATTTGGATGCTCTGAAGGATGTTCTTTCGGGATTGGATATCGACGGTGTTGCTGTCGGTGCGTTATGGTCGGATTATCAGTGGGACCGTATGAACAGAGTACTCGGAGAATTGGATTTGATTATGCTGGCACCTCTGTGGAGAAAGAATCAGTCGATGATTTATGACGAAATGGTTTCCGCAGGTACAGATGCAGTGATTGTGGGTGTTTTCGCCGAAGGTTTGGATGAAAAATGGCTGGGAAGACATCTTGACAGCGATGCCAAAAAAGATCTTCTGAAACTCAGGGATGCGTACGGTGTGAGTATCATGGGCGAAGGCGGAGAATACGAGTCGATGACTTTGGATTCCCCTCTGTTTAAGAAGAAGCTTGTGATTGAAAAATCGGAGAAAAAAATGAAGAAAGACTCCGGCACTCTGGAAGTGACGGAAGTTATTCTTCGGGATAAGTAATCAAAGCGATGCTTTGATTCCGTCGGCTATTTCATCGACTGTCGGCAGTACTTTGGGTTCCGGCGATCTCCAGATGAATTTAATCGTACCGTCTCTGTCAATGAGATAGAATTCTCTGTTTGTGAATCCCGTTACGAGGTGTCCGGGGCCGACGATTGCGCCGTATTTCTTTGCCGTTTCTCTGTCTTTGTCGAAAAGGAATTCGTACGGTGCTCCGAGACGGTCTTTGAACATTCTGTGACTGTCCATGCTGTCGTTGTTGATTGCTACAAATCTTACTCCTGTCTCTTTGATACGGTCGAACTGCTCGATGAAT
>CAVFUJ010000038.1:0-10660 GCA_963625795.1 Anaerovoracaceae bacterium | reverse complement strand
GGCAAGAGAAGGATCGGTAAGATGTCTCTTCGGTTTGTTTCTTATCGCCGTTTTCGATCTGATGTTATGCGACCAGGCGGGTACGTCTTCGATTATGTACAGTCTTATCAGTGAGTCGATATAATTCTCGACGGTGGACTGTGTGACCAACTTATCATTTGATATGACATCGTCTATTATCGATGCCGTCGTCGCCATTGTGGAGATGTTTTTTGCGTACGAGCGCATCAGTCTGTCCACGGCTTCGGTGTTTTTCTTTTTCCCGTCCACTCTGAATACGTCTATTCCTATCGTTGCGTTGTAGTAGTTCATCACTACGTCCTGCGCATATTCTCTGTCTATGCGTACACTTCTCGGCCATCCGCCTCTTACGATGAAGAATGCGATATCTCTGAGCGTATGCGGGGACACTCCGGAGATGTTATGATCTCCGTCGAACAGTTTCTTTAACGAAACGGAACCGTCCGAATCTCCCGATTCGAACAGTGACATCGTTCTCATTTTCATAGGGGCTATTCTGTCTACGCCGGAATGACTGAATCCTTCGTCTTTCGGTACGGAAGAGCCGGTGAGAATGAATTCTCCCATTGTGTCGGTAATGTCTATTTCGTTCCTTACGGCATCCCATAACGATGGTACTTCCTGCCATTCGTCCAGGAGTATCGGAGTTTTGTTTCTGAATAATTCGGAAGGTTTGGTTTCCGCAAGCATTCTGAGGGATGTGTTTTCAGGATCCTGAAGGCGGTACTCCGTACCGCACTGACGTGCGCCTGTGGTGCTCTTACCGCATCCTTTCGGCCCGGTTATGTGCACGGCACCTGTTGTGTGCAGCATTCTTTCGAGCATACTGTCGACTATGCGCGGAATGTACTCCTTCATATGGGTGTGTACAGAATTACAGTATTTAATTACTATTAATCGTAGTAATTTTTTACTACTTTTTTTCGGAACGTATTGATTGCCATTATTCCGCAAGTTTCCTCAGCATATCTCCCGCAATACGGTACACAGTCCAATCAGACATGGGTTCCGCACCCAAAGAGAGGTAGAAGTCGATACTCGGTCTGTTCCAATCGAGGCACCACCATTCGAGACGTCCGCAGCCGCGTTCGACGGCAATCGAAGCCAACTTCTTCAGAATCGCTTTCCCGTAGCCTTTGCCGCGGTATTCCGGTTTTACGTAGAGATCTTCAAGGTAGATTCCCGCACGTCCGAGGAAGGTGGAGAAGTTGTGGAAAAACAACGCAAAACCTACTTCCTTTCCGTCTTCGAGTGCGAAGATTACTTCGGCTTTCTGTTTATCGAAGATCCATGTTTCGAGTGTTGATTCGTCGGCAACGACCTGATCCGACATTTTTTCGTATTCGGCGAGTTCTTTTATGAATTGGAGAATCAGAGGAGTGTCTTTTCTTTCCGCGTTTCTGAATGACAGTTTACCGTTCATTTTATCGGTCTTCTTTGATGTGTGTTTGTCGGCGGTATGTCTGCATAGACAGTACATTTAAATGAGTGCCGACCCCTTGGTACACGCATGAAGATACTGACTGCAGTCATAGTTTTGATGGTCCTAGGGGGGGGGGACTGCAGCCACTGTTGCCACAGTAGGTAACGTGGATTGGGATGCGTGGCATCTGCTCGGTCACCACCATGAAGACGTAAATGGGACAAACATGGGATTTGTATTTTCCAATATACACACTGATCCAGAGCTGAATGAGGAAGACGGTTTGTATTATTCGGTAACGAAGTGGGAAATACATCATCCTGACGGGATGATGGTTCTTATTCCAAGTCTCTCGAACAATCCCATTGTGTGTGAATCCGTTGACGGTGGCACCATAGTTCATGCGAAATCTATTAACACTGACAGTGACGGAGAGTGTCAGACTTTCTTTCCGGGAGCATACCTTCAGGGAATGACAGTGACTACATATTCCGATATGAGGCCGGGTACAGATTATAACCGTGAACTGTGCGAAAAGTATGATGTGCCGATGGGCGCGAAATTCCACACGTGGCACGATCACATAAACGGCGGAGAAGATTTGTTCCATTTGTATCTTAACAGCGGCGGTTCTAATATCTTGATTGATGATGATTTTGACTACCGTATGGAAACGATGACTGTCAACGGCATTCTTCTTTCGGGGACATCAATACTTGAAATACAGCATATAACCGAGACAATGGAAGAATGTTTTGAGAGTGTCAAATCGACTGAAAATCTCATAGTTTCTCTGATGTACAATAACTGTGTCAGAACCGTCGATTCTGTCATCGACGCCGAACTTGTTGAAGAAGATGTCAGTAGCGGTAATGAAAAAAATAATTCTGCTGCAGCGTTCCATAATTGGGAAGGAATATACCTTAATGCATGGAGTACCGAGCCTGAACTGGATGAGGCTGATGGTAAGTATCATTCCGTAACGAAACTCAAAATACTTGATGAAGGTGAGATGGTATTTACAGACAGAGTAGGCAACGAATTCGTTCATGAAACTGTCGGAGACGGCGTTGTTTTCTCCAGAAATAACGGAACCGAATATCAGTTGTTGATTCCGGGAGCATATGCGCAGACAATGACTGTAACTACGTATGCAGATATGAGTGTGGGTACCGAGTACAACCGTGAATTATGCGAGAAGTATGGATTGTCAGACATGACTTTCACTATCAGGACTTTTGTTGATGGTAGTGGTAAGGCGGTGCATCTGTTTGCGAATGTTCCGCAATACAATGAAGACGGCACTTGCGATCGCTACATTGAAACCGAGGTTGACGACAATTTCACTCCCCGTACGGAAACGGTGACACTTGAGGGAATTGTCCTTACACAGTCCGGTGTCATTGAGATACAGCACGAGGGCAGTACGGCAGAAGAAGTAGCGGCAGATGCAGAATCAGCTGAGAATCTCCTGAAGGATTTGATGTCATCCCACTGCGTAATATTCGTGGAATCGGCATCCGCCTGATTCATAAAACATCAAACAACGGTCAGGGGATAAACTTCCCCGACTGTTATTTTAATTAAAAAAAGACCGAGGGGGATTCCAACCCCCTCGGATTCATTCTTTGGATTTCTTTCCGGCAATCAGTTTCTTCGCTTTGTCGCTGAGGATGATTCCCGTAAGGAGGATATCCGACTTGTACAGCCTAACCGTGATGTAAATCATCAGCACCGCAAACACGGCAAGATAACCGACTCCGCCCAATACAATCGCAGTCTGACCGAACATGAGGTTCTGCATAGCCATCATGGGGTGTGTGAACGGAATGATGAAGAGAATGACCTGTATTGCCGTCGGGAGTTCGTAGTACGAAGTGAACATCGTAACGAACATCGGAATGAGCGCCAATACGCTGATGGGCATAACAAGCGTCTGAGCCGCTTTGTAGTTCTTTGCGAATGCTCCGAGGATCATACACATTCCGAGTGCGCATATGATTGCGAGAAACATCATTACAATAACAAGAATCCAGTCCGTTACGCCAAGCGCAAGTCCCAGTGAATCAAGCGAGACGCCCGATGACGTTCCGGCGTATGTCATTCCGTTGATGTAGAAGTACATTCCCACGATATACAGCGCACCCATTATGAGTCCCGCAATCGACGCTCCCACGAGTTTTCCCGTTACAATCGTTGTTCTGTTGATAGGAAGTGTGAGAAGAGTTTCCATTGTTTTGTTTTCTTTTTCGTTTCCGATTGAAGAAATGACGATACTTCCGATCATGACGATAATCAGCATAATGATAATCGGAATGAACATGGTCTGACTGCTCATCGCGGAATAAATCTGATCGGGAGTGACACCTTCGTGGAGTGTACCGTTGAGATATGTCGACGTTGTGTACACGGACGGAGATTTAACCAAGTCCATCTGGCTCTTATCCAATGATAACTCATTTGCAAGCCTGTCTCCGATGTATGAATTGAGGTATCCGATAACCTGCGAAGCAATCAGTGTGTTCAGCGAACTGAATACACTTGTGCTTGTCTGAACCCAATATACATGGATTGTACCCTGTTTCAGCGCTTTGATGTTGCTGTTGAAATCGCTGTCGAAGACCAATGCGGATGAAACTTCCGCCTTTTCCATTGCATTGTACAGCTGTTCGCCGATATCTCCGCCCGCTTCCATGTATTCGGCGAGATTGATGATGTACTTCGAAGACTCCAATCCGCTCTTATCGTAGTTTTCCGCAAGTTTGTCGATCGAATACTGCGCATAACCGTCTGCGGCTCCGCTCGGATCGTAGTAACCGATAGGCTGTGTGCTTGTCTGGCTCTCTATCTCCGAGCCCATGAATGAGCCGAGCGACATAAGTATGACAACAACCACTATGATGGAAATCAGCGAAGACGGAGTCAGCAATTCCCTGAGTTCCTTTTTGACAAGATTCCACATGTGATTCATTCCGCCACCGCCTTTACGAAGACCTCTTCGAGGTTGTTCGCGTTATATTTTTCTTTCAGTTCCGCAGGAGAACCTTCGAGGACAACCCTTCCGTCGTTAATCATCGCGACTCTGCTGCACAGGATTTCGACTTCGAACATGTTGTGTGACGAAATAATCACAGAAACACCGTTCTTCGCGATGTTTCTGATGATCTCCCTTATTTCGTAAGCGTTAACGACATCGAGTCCCGATGTAACTTCATCCAAAATAGCCAACTTAGGATTGGGCATAATCGCCCTTGCGATGAGAAGTCTTCTCATCATACCCTTGCTGTAAGTATCGACTTTGGAATCGATTCTGTCTCCGAGATCGGCTATCTCGATACCTTTGTTTACCATTTCGTCTCTTTCTTTTCCGTCGGCGAAGAAGTTGGCGATGAACCCGAGATACTGTCTTCCTGTCAGTCCTTTGTACGCACCCGCATCTTCCGGAAGATAGCTGATCATCTTCCTTACTTCGTTGGATTCCGTACGTACGTCTTTTCCGTAGACTTTGATATCCCCCGACGTAATCCTGAGGAGTGTGGAAATCATCCTCAGTGTCGTGGTTTTACCGGCTCCGTTGGGACCGATGAGGCCGAAGATTTCACCTTCTTTGACCGAGAAGGTTACACCTTTTACAGCCTCTCTGTCTCCGTACTTTTTGTGGACGTCGTTAACGCTCAATGCATCCATATTTTGGGCATATTGAAACACGTTTTTATCCGTATCGTAACAGAGACTCAGACTTACCGATATAAGCTGATAATGTGACAGAAATCAAATCGGAAAGAGGGAAATGCTCCCTCTTTCCGGAATAGGTTTTATTTCTTCCTGATTACGCGGCGGTCCCTGTACATGAAACGGTCGGATCTGCGTGTAACCTGGAACGAACCTTCTTTACGGTAGGCGGCAGCACGGTTGTCTGCGACGACATCGTGGATCTGACGCACAAGGTAGGCCATTATGCCTCCGGTGACAATCAATCCCAAAATGACACCCATGATTGCTCCCACAGTCGCACTTTCGAAAAATGCGTTGAATGCGAAGAATCCGATTGCCGCGATTATTGCGAACACGAGTACACCGAGTCCGCCCGCTTTACCTTTGGATACAGGGAGATTTCCCACAATCTTTCCGGTCTGTCCGTTCATCGCGAAGGTGAACGTCTTATCTCCCCACTGAGTGTTCATGAGCCAGATAGGGTAAAGGACGTAGTCCGCGGTTGTGTTGTAGATCTTGACTCCTCTTTCCCTGGTGGTAACCGTATCGTAGTTGAGGGTTTCCTTGAACGCTTCTTCCGTTTCGTTAGACATACGTTCGGATGCACGGGGAACGGCTTCCTCCTGTGTGATATCGTACTTATCGGCAAGATATCCCGAAAGATATGCTGTTTTGAAATCAACGGCATCTTCGTGATAGAACGGTTCGATCGATTCCATCAGATTGTCGTCGAGTTTCTTGGAACCGTCGACGGGAACATGCTCGTAACTGATGTTACCGGCACGCATTACCGAGTAGTAATCGGTGATGATGATTTCCTCATCGCCGTTTGAGTGTCTCGATTCGTTGGTACAGGTGAATCTGAATTCTGCATCGACATCCGCATTGTAAATCCAGAACGGGGCGTAGAGTCCCTTGATTTCCTCCAGCTTGTTTTCGCTGACGAATTTCTTCGGAACGAGGATGTTTCCTTTGCATTTCTCCATGAGTGCGCCGATTGCATCCTCTTTCGTTCTCTTGAACGGAACCACAAGATCGGGTTTCAGCACACCGCTGAGCCTTCCTTTGAGAATAACCGCATTTCCGCAGTAGGGACACATCGTAGCGGATGTGTTCTCATCCGAGTAAACTTCTCCGCCGCATGATTCGCAGCAGTAGACGTTCAGTGAGTTCTCCTCTCCCGCATCCCATTCGGAACCTGCATCCGTTTGGATTTGGATATCATCCTTCAGCTCTTTGCTGAGATCCTGCTCCTCGGCTATGAGTTCGGATACGTCGTACTCGGTCTCACAGTAAGGACATTTTACTTTCTGCGAAGTGACGTCGAAGTTCAGCGATCCGCCGCACTTGAAGCACTTGTGCTCTATGGTATCTCCCATGGGGTTTCACCTCAGAAGCGTTCTCCGCAGTTCGGGCAGAATTTGGGCGGGTTGTTCGGGTCCGCGGATTTCCATCCGCATTTCGGACATACCGCCGCTTCGGGCTTCTTCGCACCGCAGTTGCTGCAGAACTTACCTGTGTTCTCCGCACCGCATGTGCATTTCCATCCTGCAGGTGCTTCTGGTTTCTTTGTTCCGCATTCCTGACAGAATTTGCCTGAAGCAGTCTTTCCGCATCCGGGACATGTCCATGCATCCGCAGGAGGCTGCTGTGCAGCAGCCATCTGCTGTTGCTGTTGCTGCTGAGACATGTTGTAGTACTGATTTGCATTCATTCCCATTGCGCCGCCGAGTCCGCCGACCATACCGACTCCCATGAGTCCCGTAACGGCACCTGAATCATTGGCTGCCGCAGCTTTGAGAGCCTCGGCCTGTGCACCGACAAGGGTTGCACCTGCCATTCCGGGGTCCCTGAGTATGGCTGTGCGCTGTGCTTCCTTGATCATTTCCGCGTCTTCCGGCGGGAGTGTGACCGATCCGATTGCAACGCTTACGATTTCCAATCCGCGGAGTTCCTGCCATTTTGCGGTAAGAGCTTCGTTCATTGCATCCTGAAGTTCGGTTGTGTGGGAAACAATCTGATTCGGACGGAGTCCCATATCGGAGAGTTTACCGAAACCGGGCTGTAACGCACCTATGAATTCCGTCTTGAGCTGACTGTCGAGTTCGTCTCTTTTGTATGTGTCCGTAACATTACCGCAGACGTTCGTGTAGAACAGCATGGGGTTGGAAATTTTGTATGAGAACACACCGAAGCATCTCACGGAAACATCGACATCGAGTCCGATGTTCTTGTCCAATACACGGAAAGGTATCGGCTGCGAGGTTCCGAATTTGTTGTCGACAAGTTCCTTGATGTTGAAGTAGTACACACGCTGGTCCTTACCTGTGGCACCGCCGTATGTGAAACGCTTGCCCATAGTGCGGAACATGTCCCTTACACCTTTGGCGAGACCGCCTGTGAATACACTCGGTTCCGTGGATGTGTCGTACGTGTACTGTCCGGGTTCCGAACAGATCTCGACGACCTTTCCCTGCTCGACGATCATCATACACTGACCGTCCGCAACGGCAATACCGGAACCGTTGCTGATGATGTTGTCATTACCGTGAACGTTGGTCGAACGTTTCGTCACCTGTTTCTGTCCTTTGGTGACGAGTACGTCCTTCGGCAGAGATTCGCAGTAGAAGAATTCCTTCCATTGATCTGCGAGAGTACCGCCGACCGAGCCCGCGAGAGCTTTAATCAATCCCATGAGGCGGTAATGAGCCTTACTTGGATTTAACCTATTTGCACACGTGCGCACGTAAGACGGAACGATGTATAACGCATATGCTGGGACGTCGGTCGGATATGATTATAACCAAGCCCTGCGATTTCGGAATTATGATGATTCACGTTGTCGGCGGATTCCTCGGAAGCGGGAAGACTACGCTCCTTATCCGCATGGCGAAAAAGTACACGGATGCGGGTAAGAAGGTCACTATTCTTGTTAACGAAGCGGGAGAAATAGGTGTCGACGGCGCTACTATAAGCAGCAACGGCCTGAATTCGATACAGCTTCAGGAAGGCTGTATCTGCTGTACTCTTTCGGGAACGTTACAGGCAACGATGAAGAGCATAGAGAAAGAATTCAATCCAGATATCCTTATCATCGAACCTACGGGACTGGCACTTCCACACAAAGTCAGGGAATTAATCCGCGGTACGGTGTCCGAGGATGCCGTCAACACAATAGGAATCTGCGATGCGATGCGTTTCGAGAAACTCAAAGAAAAGAAAGAAGATTTCCTGAGAATGCAGCTGCAGAAGTCGGATGTTCTGTGGATCAACAAAATAGACGTTGCGGATTTTGAGAAAGTATTCGAAGCATCCTCATGGCTGAGATCGATCTGTCCCGGTGTGCCGATTTACATGGTCTCCGGTAAAACGGGAGAGGGACTCGAAGAAGCATTCTCCGGATCCCTCTACCTCTGATTTACTCAGAGTGTGAGTTTATCGTATTTGTACACTTTCTGCGGGCACTTCATCTGGCACCTGTAACATGCAGTGCCTAAGCACTTCTTAGTCTGCACTCTGAATGTTCCGTCTCCGTCCATGCTTAATGCGTTTTCGGGACATTCTTTCACGCAGAGTCCGCACTTTGTGCATCCGTCGAACTTACCTTTGAGGGTTGTACCGATATCGTCGAGGATTGTAAGTCCGTATTCACCGTAATCTGGAATATCACGTTCTACAATCCTGTAAACATCGGGTGTTCCTTTGACAGGGGGAAGAGGCTGTATTCCCGAGTGGGCGAGATTTTCATTGTACATCTCGTAAGACATTCCTTCTTCCCACAGTGCGAGTTCCTGAATGTAGATTTCTTCGAAAATCTTGTCTGTAGCGAACATGATGTGGTTCGCCCTGATCTGGTTGGCGATATCCTGTAACTTGTCAAGTAATTCGGGATTCATGAGGATGTCAGTTGCCATCGAAAGGGATGTGTTACCTATCTGGTACACTCTCTTGCATAAGGGAGGCAGAAGTCCGACTTCCCTTGCTTTTACCGCATCTACGTATGTTCCCGACGCTCCCGCCATGTACATGATGTCGAGGTCGCTGAACTTGATTCCCGCGTGTTCGAGCAATGCGAAATGACCCGCTCTCATTGCACCGATTGCTTTACACGCTTCGAGGATATCCTTGGAATCGATGTAGATTCCGTCCTGAAGGTGTAATTTCTTATCGGATGTCGTAAGAGAACCTTTTCTCCAGAGGTTGGAGTCCATTACCGCCGCCACGGCTGCGATTACACCGGTTCCGGTGATTCCTTTCGCTTTACCGTGCATAGGGCCTTCTTCGGTACACATTTCAAGCCCGAAATCAAACTGATCTCCGATACCGATGTTCATGTTTTCATCGAGGACTTTGCATCTCCACCTGAATTCATACTCCAAATCGGAGATGGCACCGGGAGAAGCGAGCATACCGCATTTAATCGACTGACCTTCCATTGCGGGTCCCGCGGCTGCGGAACCTGTGTATATTTCATCGCCTACTTTGAGGGCCATTTCCGCATTTGTACCGTAATCGGTTACGAGGCAGTTCTCTTTCTGCTCAAGGAAACCGCTCTTGTACATCATGGCGAGTGCATCCGCACCGATTTCGTGTCTTATTGCGGGAGGAACCAGAAGTTCTGCGGAATCGGGAACATCCATTCCCACCGCGGCGGCATTGAAGACACCTGCGTCTCTCTTCTGCTGCTTGATGTTGTTGACTCTCTGGGCATTCTCTCCGGCAAAGGCAAGATCGTCGACGGGGATGTTCTGGAACAGTGACAGTTGAATAGGATTTCCGCATATTGCGACTCTTTCGACCTGTTTCAGATCGATATGGAGATTCCTGATTACCTTGTTGACTGTATCCATCAGGATTTCGTGTGCGATGTCGCTTCCTACGTTGATGCAGAACGTAAGGTGATCCATAATATTCGCGCCCGGTAACGGGTGGCAGCTGGTCATCGCCGTAGAGATGATCTTTCCGTCCGAGAGGTCGACGGCGTGTGCCCTCGTACCGCTCGTACCTATATCGAGTGAAAGTCCGTAAGTCATGATATTGCCCTCATCTGGCTATGTTATCTGGGTATGTTTTTGAATATATAAATCGAAATTGGACTGGACATATTTATAATGATTATACAAGAGCTCCGTTTTTCGGATATTTTTGAATGTATGTTATTCGTATTTTCAACGGTTTTTCCAATCCGTATTTAAATAAGGAACTCAAATCGGAACAAATCGATACTCGATTATATGTATAAAGCACAGTCAATTATTTATCCGTCGCAGAATATGTTCGGATATGTCCTCCATCGTATACCTGAAGAACAGGTCCACAGGGAAGGTCTATGCATATCTAAACGAATCGGTCTGGAACTCCGAACTGAAGAAGTGCGAATGCAAAAGAAAGTGTCTGGGACACGTCGATCCCGTGACAGGGGACATTATACCCAACAGGGGTAACAAAAAGAAAGAGTTCGCAACCGTAAGGTCAATCGGACACATGTTCTTCTTTGAAAAT